>JAEZKY010000330.1 GCA_023435985.1 Bacillota bacterium
GCTCATATATCTCTCGATGAATTAAATAATTTAAAAAATAAGTTTCCAGAGAATAGAGATAAAGTTCATGAATTAGCCAATGACCTTAGAGAAAAGGATGAAGATGATAGTATAGATGAATTATTAGATATGATGATAAATAATTGGGAAAATCAAAGTGATTTCGTAGCAAGTCCAGTTGAAATACAAGATAATAGATTATTTCCATGGGTGAATTATGGCACGGCGGCAACACCATTCTATACGACATTGTGCTTGTGGGTAGGAGCGTTGCTAGGTTCAGCACTATTATCTTTAAAAGCACCAGAATTTGAGGATGGTACAAAGATTAGGCCTTATGAAATGTATTTAGGCAAGCTGTTTTTGTTTCTATCTGTGGGGATATGCCAGGCGGTTATTGCAAGTGCAGGAGCGTTATTTATATTAAAGAGTTATGCAGTACATCCGATAATGTTTATTTTCTATAGTGCATTTATAAGCATAATATTTATTAGTATTGTTTATACTTTTGGTAGTTTATTAGAAGCAGTAGGAAAAGCAATAATGGTAGTTGTGCTGGTGTTACAAATGGCAGGAGCTAGTGGAAATTTTCCAATTGAAGTTACTCCACCTATATTCCAAAAAATTTACCCGTATTTACCTTTTACTTATGCTATAAATGGAATGAGACAAATCATGGCAGGAATTATATATCCAATATTGTTTAAGGATATGGCCATGTTAAGCATTTATGCAGTTATAATATTGATAATTGGAATAACAGCAAAAGGTACAATAAATAAATTAACATCAGTGACAATGGAAAAATTAAATATGAGTGGTATAATGCGTCATTAAGTTTTTAAAAATAAAATATTAGAATAGTCAAAATTATTATTTATTGGCTATTCTTTTTTTTGAAAATTTTTACGAGATATTACATAAACGGCATATTGAAATAATTTATAAAAAATTGATAATACTTGGAGAAAAGCTTGAAAAGAGGATTACTTTGCATAAAATTATTCTTATTTTGTGAATTTAAAGGAAAAAGAGGAAAAAAGTAGTAAAAAATGGTATTATAAATATTGATATATATTATAAATTTAAGGAGAAAAATATCATGGAAGCATTGAAGAAATTTCTTATGAATAAATATATGATTGCATATCTGTATATATCTAGCATACTTGCATATTTTATATTAGATTTTGTAGTTAGCAATGAGATGCATATATTGTTAATATTTAGAATTTTTTATATAAGTCTAAGTATAATTATATTTATGTTTTTAAATCAAGTAAGAAAAATTCGTGAAGAATATATTTCTAGAATTGTGATAATATTTTTTTCCTTGATGATTTTTATATGTACATTTGAATTTATAATGGAAATTACTGAAATTAATATTTTAAGTGAACATTTTAAAGGAGTAAAATCGAGCAGAGACAGCATGCTACTAATGGAAAGCTTTGTGAGTTATATATTAAGTGAATACTATTTAAATAAAAAAGAGTTAAAAAAATTATCATATATTGTATTTAATTTTATTGTAATTCTTTCTATATTAACTTACTTTAATGATATATTTTTAAATTTCATAGAGAAAGTTTATCCTGTCATTGAAGGAATATTATTTATAAAAATAGCTTTAAGTTTAAAAAATGCAGATCCATTAAAGGAATATGGATGGAATATCATTAAAACTTATGTCTTTTATACGGCAGTTATAGTTATGATAAATATATATGGTTTTGTTTGTAATGAGTCATATTTACCTTTAAGATTAGCTGAAATTATGCACCTGGTAAATTTTAGAATGGCATGGAATATTGTTATATTTCAATTAGTACGAAAACCATATAAAACTTTATCAAAATCATTAGGTAAGCAAAATAACGAATTAGATGAATTAAATTATAAAATATCAATGAGTAATAAAAGATTAGAGAAATCAATAGATCTTCTAAAAAGTAAAGAATATTTATATTATACATTTTTTAAATTTATGCCACATCCAATTATTATTTTAAATTCAGAAAATGATAGGATTATATTTGTAAATAAACAATTTTTAAAATTTGCTGGTATTCAGAAAGAAAGATATATAATAAACAAACATATAAACAAGTATATTGAATTTATAGATGAAAATTATTATAAAGCGAATTATAATGCAATCTTTCATATTGGAAGTAAGAGAAAGTATATTGAAGCAAAATATTTATCTAATTATGAAGATTTAACAAAAAAATTATTATTAATTAAGGATAATACAACTAAAGTTCAAACTGAGGAAATAAGAAAAGAAGTTGAGAGTAAGAAAATCGATGAGGGTATTAGAAAAGAATTTCTTTCAAGTATAAGTCACGATTTGAAAACCCCTGTGAATGTAATTTATTCAGCAATGCAGGTTGAAAAAATATATATAGAGAAAGCTGATTTGTCATTATTAACAAAATATCATAATATATGTAAACAAAACTGTATTTCACTTATTAAGTTAACTAATAATTTAATAGATAATTCTAAGATAAATTCTGATTATCTTATTCCGAGGATAGAGAATATTAACGTAGTAGAAGCTATCGAAGACAATGTAATGTCACTAGTTGACTATGTGAAGTTGAATAATGTAGATTTAATTTTTGATACTAATACAGAAGAATGTTATTTAAATATTGACATTGAGTTTATGAATAGAATAATTTTAAATTTAGTTTCAAATGCTGTGAAATTCACTCCAGATGGAGGGAAGATAGATGTAATAGTACATGATAGCAATGAAAAGGTTAATATTTTGGTTAAGGATAGTGGAAGTGGGATTGATCAAGAATTCATAAGCAATGCATTTAATAGATATGCAGTAGGTGAAAATCGTAAATTCAGCCGTAAGAGTGGAACTGGAATTGGCCTTTGTGTAGTAAAACAATTAGTTGAACTGCAAGGTGGAAATATAGAAATAAAAAGAAATGAAGATATAGGAACTACTGTAAAAATGGAATTTCCTAAAGGAGAGTAGACATGTATAATAATATTTTTCTTTTATTACATAGGATAAAAATGAATAGAAGTATGAGGAAATATATTATTGGAATTATAGTAATGATTATATTCCTAAATTGTGCGAAAAAATTTGGGATTTATTTACTACTAGATAATGTTATTACAATAGCAGCAATTATGGCTTTTATGTATGTTAATATAATAAGAACAAGATTTGTAGATAATACATTTATGAAAGGCTTTGGAATTATATATTTAATTTTAACTTCAATAATAATTATAAATGTTATTGGGATTATGTCAGTAGTTGAAATTGTTCCTAAGTTTTACATATTTCTTTTATGCATTATGCAAGCAACCTTAGAATATTGCATAATAGGAAATGTTCTTAGATTTAAAAATAGTAATTTAATGAGTTTTATAATTTGTATATTTTATATCTTGATATTTGCAGCATTACTTACTGTTAGGGAAAATTATAGAGAGACATTTTTAATCGATAGTATCGTTCTAAGTGCATTATTAAGCATAGGTATGTGTATAACAGTTTTAAAAAATATTTTAAAAATTAGATCTAAGTTTTCAAGTGAAGAAGTTACTCAAGTAGTAGTTTATGCGATTTCTATAATGAGCAATTGCATAGGGCTAATATCTTTTATTTATAGTTATATTGAAATTACTGAAATTATAATAACTATAAAGACTGTTGCTTTGTTGAAATTTTACAACTATATGACAAGTGAAATACTGTGTAATTCATCAGAAAGAATTAATAACAATATAGAAAGAGCAACTAAAACAAAGAAAGATCTTAATAGTATATTAAAAAGAAGAAATGCAATTTTAAATGAGATTAATATTATGCTTAAAAGGAGTGGCGACAAAAATAATAAATTAATAGATTCTATTTATGGGGGCGTATTTTTATTCTATTCCAATAAGCTTCAGTATATAAATAAAAGCACTTCCGAAACTTTAAATATGAGTATAGATGAAATTTTAGGAATTGATTTACGTGATTTTGTAAATAAATATTTTGACATAACTTTAGAAGATATAAAAAAATCACAAAATTACATTCCGTGGGTAAAGATGAAAGGCAGCAATTTAGATGTAGAAATATTTTTGATTTCTATAGATAATAATAGTGAAATTTTATATATTCATGATATAAGTGAAATAAATGAAAATAAAAAGATAAAAGAGGCACTTGAAGAATGCTTAGAGGAAGATGAAATTAAAAGAGAATTTTTTGCAAATACTTCTCATGAGCTTAAGACACCTATAAATTTAATATTTTCAGCATTACAAGTTGATCAGATTTATTTAAAAGAAAATAATATGGATGGGATAAACAAGAATAGGAAGATAATAAAACAAAATTGCCTTAGATTAATAAGGACAATAAATAATTTTATAGACGCTAATAAAATTTCAGAAGGTTATGTAAATCCAGATTGCAGAATATACAACATAGTAGAACTTGTAGAAAGTGCTGCACTGGCATCAAATAAATATATAAGATTAATTGAAAATACTTTGACTTTTGATGCCGATGAAGAAGAAATTTATGTTTATTGTGATAAAGATATGATTGTAAGAATTGTACTAAATATACTTTCAAATTCTGTTAAATATGGGAAGAGAGGTGGGAAGATAAACGTCAGTGTGAAAAAATATATGGATGATTATGTAATTATAAAAATTGAGAATGATGGGTTAAAAATCGATAAGGAAACAATTCCGTATATATTTGATAAATTCACTAAATTAAATAAAGCCTTTAACAGGCTTAAAGAGGGCAGTGGACTAGGCTTGTTTCTAACTAAGGCATTAATTGAGCTTCAAGGCGGAACAATAAAACTTTCATCTGATGACAGTGGAAATAAATTTATAATTACAATGCGTAGAGTAGCACATCCAGAATATAACGAATCCATTGAAGATCATTGGAATATGAATCCATTAGAAGAGAAAGTGGATGTAGAATTTTCTGATATATATATAGAATAACGATGCAAATACAGTTAAGAGTTATGAGTTAAGGATAAAGCTCAAAGAGAAGTTCTAAAAGCGAGTGGCTTTTCTTCCTTAACTTTTAACTCTTAATTATATTTTACATTTCATTAAGCATCCAAATAAAAAAGTTAAGTACTGCTGCATATATCAGCCAGATTAAATATGGAAGCATTAATAATGCCGCTTTTTTACCGACTTTATCATAAAATCTTTTAATTGTTAATAGTACAAATATAATTAGAATAAGTAATTCTAAAAAGGCTAAACCATAAAGCTTGAAGCCAAAAAAGATTATTGTCCATAAAAAATTGAGGAGTAATTGTATTAAATATACAAATATTGCTGAACTTACATCAACAGTCTTAGATTTTTTTATATATACCATATATGACGCTATTCCCATAAGTATATATAGAATAGTCCATACAATTGGGAATATTATTGACGGAGGTGCAAAAAAGGGCTTATTTAAACTTTGATATATTGAGCTCATATTTGGAATTATTAATGACGATACACCACCAATTAGAAGAGGAAGTCCTATGGATATAATCAGTGGAATAATTTTAATCTTTTTCTCTTTTCTAAGTTTACCAATCATGCATTATATCACCTCAAATTTAATAGTTCAGGTTCTTTCTACTTACAATTAAATATATGTTATTAAAGAGAAACTATGAATATTGATTGAAGTTTTATTACACAAGACTAGATTGATATTTGGATAATATATATTAAAATTTTAGTAAAAAAAATATATCTATTTTGATATCTAAAGAATATTAATATTATATACTATTAATTTAGGGAGGAGTCTGCTTTGAAATATTTTAGTTATATATAGTTGTAGCTTCAAAGTAGAGCAGGATATGAAGAAAGAATTAACTCCAAGTGAAATTATTTTCTGTGCATCTTACACAGACACAATTAAAAAAAACAAGAATAATAGAATACCTGAATTAACATCTACTTTAAATAAAATAAAGAAGAGTTTAACCATTCAAAAAGACGGATACAATATATATTATGTAGATTCATTTTCCAAAGAAAAAATGAAAAAACTGATAGAAAATATCAATAGTGTATATGAAACGCTTCCTCCGCCAAAAGATATTTGTTATGCAACATCTCAAGAGCAACCAAATCCTATTGCTCTATTTTTACCAAATGGTAAAGGCAATTTACTAAAGGAAATGATTGAAGATATTAAAGAAAAATATCTGGAATGCATAATAAATTTTTATAGTAATTCTTCAGATGAGGAGAAGGAAGGTATAATTGAAGATATAAGTGAGAAAAGAAGTAATTATATAACTAAACTCATGGAATCTGCGAAGACTAAAAATTTCGATGTTAAGGCAACTAGTGGTGGATTTGTTTTTATACCATTAAAGGATGAAGGCAATGAAATGACTGAAAATGAATATGAAAAGCTAGAATCCACAACTCAGGAAACTATAGAGAATCAAGCAACGAAACTAAAAAAAGAAGCAGAAGGTATTTTAGAAGCATTAAAGGACATTGAAATAAGATCAATTGAAAGACTTAAAGATATTTATAAGGATTTTATTAAAAAGAATATGCAAAAATACAAAGATGAGCTATTGTTACAATTTATTTCTCAGGATGATGTTTATAAATATTTACTTCAAATGTATGATGATGTAGAAGAAAAAATAATTGACTGCTACACTATAAACTTGGATGAAGATGAGGAATATATAAAAGAGATATTTTCTAAATACGATGTGAATGTAATTGTTGATAATTCTAGTATAGATCATCCCAGAGTCATTTATGAAGATGATCCAACTATTACAAATTTAATTGGAAATGTTGAATATAGAAATAATAATGGGGGATATAGCACAGATGTATCATTAATTAGCGCAGGCAGTTTATTAAAGGCTAATGAAGGATGTTTAATATTAAGATTAAATTCTTTAATAAGCAGTGGATTAAGCTATTATTATTTAAAAAAAACATTGATTCATGGGAAAGTTAGCTACAATTATACTAGGAACTATCTGGAGGTAATTTCTATTGCGGGATTGAAGCCAGAATCCATTCCAATAAATTTAAAAGTAATTTTAATAGGTGACTATGATAGTTTTAGAATACTTTATGATAATGATGAGGATTTCAAGAGAATTTTTCCAATTAAAATTGAAGCTGAAGCTGAAGTAAAATATAATATTACTATTAAAAATTCTATTGAAACAATAATTAAGGAAAAAATAAAGAAGGATAATTTATTAGAAATAACAGATGACGCATTTAATGAAATAATTAAATTTTTATCTAGAGTTAGCGGAGAAAAAAGTAAAATATCAGTAGATGATTATTATATAAACAAATTATTGTATTTAGGCGATAATAATGCAAAAGAAGATGGGAGAAAAAGTATAGAAAAGCAGGATATAATAGATGTAGCGTATGAGGATGAAAAAATTTTAGAAGATGTGATGGAAGGTTATAAAAGTAAGAAGATTCTAATTACCACAAGTGGAAAATTGGTTGGAATAATTAATGCTCTTTCAGTAGTAGGAAATGGAGCTTACAGTTTCGGAAAGCCAATGAGAGTAACATGCTTGTCCTATATGGGCGATGGAAGAATAATAGATGTGCATAGAGAATGTAAAATGAGTGGGAATATTCATGAAAAATCTATTAGCATACTTCGAGGTTTAATAACAAAATTAGTAAGTCCTTATGAAAGGCTGCCAGTGGACCTTCAATTGAGTTTTGAACAAACCTATGGAATGGTTGAAGGTGACAGTGCATCTGTTGCAGAAATTATTTGTATACTTTCAGCTTTAAGCCAAAAACCTATAAGGCAAAATATTGCGGTTACTGGCTCTATAAATCAATTTGGAGAAATTCAGGCAATTGGCGGTGTTAATGAAAAAATCGAAGGTTTTCATAGGGTCTGCAGTGCCATAGATAAAATAAATAATAAGGGTGTTTTAATTCCAAGTGCTAATGTAAATGAATTAATATTACGAAGTGAAGTCGAAGAAGATATTAGGAAAAAGAAATTTCACATCTATACTATGGAGAATTTAGATGATGCTATTGAAGTATTAATGTTAGATGAAGGTGAAAATGTAAAGAATTTTTATAAGGAAATAGAAAATGAAATGCTAAAATATAAGAACGTGAAAAAGAAAAAATAACTTAAAGCATTTTATAGATAAATAAATTAAAATTTAAGCCTATGCAGCGTTTTAGCGAAATCATAAAGATTGTTGTTTCGTCGGACTATGAAGATTTTGCTGGAAGCTGATAAATGGAAGGTTGTACACATTTCGCATGTTTTCAATATATATTGTAACAAGCAGTAAATGGAACAACCTTCTATGTAATTGAATTTAATATTTTGCTTTTTTATTATGAATGTACACAAATGAATCAACTTTACAGTAACTACTTTTAGCAGCCTAATTTTAAATGCCTCTTTTACAAAATTCATGTGTTTTATCATATAGGTTTATAAGAAAGTTACTAAAAATATAGAATTAATCAAGTTTTTTAAGTGGGTATCTATAGTTAAGAAATAAATTTAAAAAGATATTTTTACATGAATTCAAAATTTATATGAATATCTTTAATATAAAAATAGAAAAAAATGTAAAAAAGGTTTGACGATGAACAAGACATTATGCTAAAATATGGTAAAAGGGTAGAGCGAAGGTGAGAAGGAGGTGAAGGCAGAATATCTCTTATTATATAAGTTCACATAATATTGTTATAAATAATACAATTATGAATTTTAAAAGTTTAAAGTGTTAGTTTGAGGTATTCTTAAATAATATGTATTTGAAATTTGAAAAGCATGGGAATATTTTAATAGTTATCCTTAGCGGAGAATTAGATCATAATAGTGCTGAAGAAGTTAGGGTTAGGATAGACGATAGGATTGATAGAGATAATATAAACAAAGTTATTTTGAATTTTTCAGAGGTTACGTTCATGGATAGTTCAGGAATAGGAGCTGTTCTTGGAAGATATAAAAAAATATCTAATAAGGGTGGAAAACTCTGCGTTGTTGAACCAAGTAAAACCGTAAATAGAATATTTGAACTTGCAGGTTTATATAAAATTATCAAAAATTATAATACTGTAGATGAAGCAGTAAGGTGCATTTAGATGGAGGGGTTATCATGGCTGACAATAAAATGAGCATAGAATTTGTAAGCAAATCTCAAAATGAGGGTTTTGCAAGAGTTGCTGTTGCAGCTTTTGTTGCTCAATTAGATCCAACAATTGACGAAATCAATGATGTTAAAACAGCAGTATCAGAAGCGGTTACTAATTCTATAATACATGGATATGAAAATAGAGAAGATGGAATTATTAAAATTGAGGTAGAAATTAATGAGAATGAAGTAACCATAGCAATTATTGATAATGGAATTGGCATTGATGATATAAAGCAAGCTATGGAACCATTATATACATCAAGACCAGATTTGGAAAGATCGGGTATGGGTTTTACTGTAATGGAAACTTTTATGGATGAGTTAGAAGTGGAAAGTAACAAGGGAATTGGTACAAAGGTTGTAATTAAGAAGAAATTCAACATGATAAGTTAGGTGAAATAATATGGACAAAGAGGATTTAAGTAGAGAGGACTATAATTATGATAAAAATCCCCAATTATTAATTTTGGCCAGAAATGGTGATGCTGATGCAATGAATAAATTAATAGAGATGAATTTGCCATTAGTATCATCTATAAGCAGAAAGTTTTTGAATAGGGGATATGACTATGAGGATATATTTCAAATAGGATCAATTGGACTAGTGAAAGCTATAAATAATTTTGATTTGACTTATAATGTTAAATTTTCAACTTATGCAGTTCCTATGATTATAGGAGAAATTAAAAGATTCTTAAGAGATGACGGAATGATAAAAGTAAGCCGTAATGTTAAAAGTCTGGCACGAAAGGTACATTTTTATAAAGAAATTTTAACTAAAAAGCTTAAGAGATCGCCAACCATAGAAGAACTTGCGGAATATGCAGATGTTGATAAAGAAGAGATTTTGTTCGCAATAGAATCTTCTAATAGTTTACAGTATTTATATGACACAATACATCAGGACGATGGAGCGCCAGTTCTTTTAATAGACAAACTAAGTGAAAAGAGTGTAGAGGATGATAATCTTATTGAAAGGATAGCACTTAAAGAGGCGCTTAGAAGTTTGGATAGCAAAGCAAGACAAATTATAATGCTGCGCTATTTCAAAGACAAAACACAGGTTCAAGTAGCTAAAATGCTTGGGATAAGCCAGGTTCAAGTATCAAGAATCGAAAAGAAAGTCCTATCCGAAATGAAAAAGAAATTAGAAGAATAAATTCACATTTACAAGACTTAAGCGTATATTAATCGAAAAGAGACACTTGTTTATTACACAGGACTATGAAAATTTCGCTGAAAACACTAAAAGGAAGGTTGCACCCAATTTAGCATGCTCCAATCTTAGTTTGACAAGCTGAATTGGAACAACCTTCCTTTAAGTGTTTTTATCAGCTCATTTTCAAATGCCTGCTTCATAAACATGTATCTCTTTTCTTCGTTTGTTATACGATTAAGCCTAGTGGCTAGTCAAGATTCCAATGAAGCACTTCGCATAACATGTTACTTATTTCTAGTATAGAAATAAACTTAAGACTGAGGAAAGTTAAATAAATGCAAGTTTCTTTTGGATTTGTAATGTAGAAATTAAGAGAATATGACTGGTCTATAGAAAAATAAATTTAAGAGTATCCTTTTATATAAATTTTATTATCATATTGCTAATTTAAATTGTAAATCTTTATCTATCCATATTAAATGTAATAGCAATTCATCATTGAAATTTATATAAATTAAATAAGTAAATCAGTAGTATGAGATTAATACTATGTAAAGTTTTATCTTTATATTATAACATTGTTTTGGGGAAGATAAAGAGGTATATTCAGTTAGGAACGGTGATGACTGACGTTAAATATAGGGATCAAGGATTACTTCGAATAATAATGGAAAAAGTCATTGCGGAGTGGAAAGATAAATGTGAATTGATTTACTTATTTGCTAATGATTCAGTTCTTGATTTTTATCCTAAATTTGGGTTTGATAAAGTACAACAGTAGCAATGTCTTAAGTTAGTAAATGAAAAAGATGAGTGCGGATTTATAAGAAAATTAGATATGTCCAACGAATGGGACAAGGCATTAGTGTATGGCAAAGCAAGTGATTCATGTTCATTCTCAAAAATTCATATGTATAATAATGCAGAATTAATTATGTTTTATTGCATTTTATTTATGAAAAGTAATGTCTATTATCTCGAAGAGTATGATGCGGTTGTAATTTCAGAGTTTAATGAGGACACAGTAGAAGTGACAGATGTTTTTTGTAAAAAAGAAGCTTCTTTAGATAATGTACTTAAGTAGGGAATATCTAAAGTGATTTGTATCTGTGTTAATTAGTTGTTTTTTATGGTGCATTAGCAGGCAGTCTAGCTTCAGCTTGAATTTAGGCTGTCTGTTTTTAGTATGCGCATTAATAATTTATTTCTTGGTATCTATAAATTAGAATCAGCATATATACTTAAACTAAAATTAATTTTTTATTTTTTGATAAAATAGTGGCTTTTGTATATCAACTGTAAGTTGAGTTAACTGTGGGAAAAAATAACACGACTAATTTTTATAATTGAGCAAATGCTACATATATAGGTAAAAAGGAGGCTGATAATTTTGAATATTAATGAAACTATTAAAGAAGAAAAAGTTAAACAAAAGTTTCAAACTATGGCAAGTGAGGCTACACCAAAATCTAAAATAATTACAGATTGTTTAAAGGCATTCTTAGTTGGTGGATTAATTTGTGATGTAGGGCAGTTTATTAATAATACATCAATAGGGTTTGGATTCCCACAGGAGCAGGTGATGAATATTGTACCTATAGTAATGATATTTTTAGGAGCACTGCTTACAGGAACAGGTATATATTCAAAATTAGCTAATTTCGGGGGAGCAGGGACAGTTGTTCCAATAACAGGCTTTTCAAATGCAGTGGTGTCACCAGCTATAGAGTTTAAGAAAGAGGGGTTTATATTTGGAGTTGCAGCTAAAATGTTTACTATTGCAGGCCCTGTATTAGTATATGGAATTGGAAGCTCTGTGATTGTAGGAATAATCTATTATATAATGAGAGTATTTTAAATAACTTAAATAGTTTAAAGTATTTATTTTGATATTTGTAAATAATAATTTAAAGATATTAAAACGGTAGATTGATTAAAAAATAGTTTTTTAAGAAAAGTCATAGAATTTTTAACATCAACTGTAAACAGTGAAACTAGCTGAAGGGAGTGGTGTTTAATATGCAAATGCATAATAAAAAAATAGGCGGACAGACAGTAAGATTAGAGAATCCACCTAAGATAATAGCAACACATTCAATAGTAGGACCTAAGGAAGGTGAAGGACCTTTATGCAGTTATTTTGATGAAATATTAAATGATGACACTTTAGGAAAAGAGAGCTTCGAGAAAGCAGAAAGTCAAATGATGTTTACAGCTATATCAGAAGCTTTAAAAAAAGCCAATTTAAAGGAAACTGATATAGATTATTTGTTTTCTGGTGATTTATTGAATCAAATAATATCGTCGAGCTTTGCAGCTAGGGAATTTAGTATCCCGTTTTTTGGATTATATGGAGCTTGTTCTACTATGTCAGAATCGCTAAGCTTAGCATCTATAATAATGGATGGTGGTTTTGCTAAGCATGTGGTTGCAGCAACTTCTTCTCATTTTAGCTCAGCTGAAAGGCAATTTAGGTTTCCGCTTGAATATGGATCACAAAGAGCACAGACAGCGCAATGGACAGTAACTGGATCAGGAGCAGTAGTTCTTGGACATGAAGGAAATTATCCTGAGGTAACATATGTAACAACTGGAAAAGTAAAAGATTATGGACAAAAGGATGCAAATAATATGGGAGCAGCTATGGCGCCAGCGGCTGTTGATACAATCGCAAATCATTTTAAGGATACAGGAAGAAAGCCTGAGGATTACGATGTTATAGCAACAGGAGATTTAGGTGTAATAGGAAGAGAGCTTGCGGATAAGTTAATACAAGAATTTGGATATGATATTAGAAAGCAGCATATAGATTGTGGTGAAATTATATTTGATAATGAAAAACAAAATACTAAGTCTGGTGGAAGCGGATGTGGATGTTCAGCGGTTGTATTTACTGGATATTTATATAAAAGGCTTATGAAGAAGGAGATTAAGAAAGTATTACTAGTTTCGACAGGCGCACTTATGAGTACAACATCATCTCTTCAAGGGGAAACTATTCCAGGAATAGCTCATGCAGTAGCTATTGAAATGGATTAAAATATATCAAACAGAAATTACTTTATAGATGTTTATTAATATAATTATTAAATTTTTAAAAAGTATTTTATTAGAAAGGAATGAAAATTTATATGAATTATATAAGTGCATTTATAGTTGGTGGAATAATCTGTGTTATAGGACAAATACTTATAGATACCACTAAATTAACACCAGGAAGAATATTAGTAGTATTTGTAGTCCTTGGTGTTGTTTTAGGAGCTTTTGGATGGTACGATAAACTAATAAATATTGGTGGAGCTGGTGCTACAGTTCCTCTTCCGAGCTTTGGAAATGCATTAGCTAAAGCAGCAATAAAAGATGTAGAAGAAACTGGACTTATAGGTGCTTTCACAGGAGGAATAAAGGGTGCTGCTGGCGGCATAACAGCAGCAATCTTTTTTGGTTATTTAATGGCACTTATATTTAACCCAAAAACAAAGAAATAATATTATAATAAAAGTGTTAAATAATCTTAAAATACAATATATACTTAATTATAGTGTTAAGAAAAGATAAAAATATATCGAAAAATAAATAAAATGATACTAATATTTTGCCTTTTAATGTATAAGAACGTATAATTATACTATATATGAATATTTACATATAAAATGATAAATATAGTATAATAATTTAGGGATGTATAATGAAGTGAGTTAGAATGGTGGGGGTTGTTATTGGAAAAGTATTGTAATAGTTCATGGGCTGAAATAGTCGAATTATTAAATAGTAATATTCAGCAGGGAATTAGTGAAAATGATTGTGAAACTTTGAGATTGAAGTACGGTACAAATAAAATTGATTTACCTAGTGGAAATAAACTTTACAAACATATATTTAATGCATTAAAGCAAAAATCTATGATTGTATACATATTAATCGCAATAGTTTTATTTGTATTAAAAAGTTATTTATTTGGAGGATTAGTAACATTATCGGTAATATTAAATTTAATAATGCTTATAATGCATACAACCAAAAGAGATAAGGAAATTGGTGCTTTAGAAAGGTTGAATTCAGCAGATGCAGTCGTCATTAGGGGTGGCGTACAAAAAGTCGTCAAGTCTGAAGAATTAGTGATTGGAGACATAGTTAAATTTGATGTTAACTCTGTTATTCAAGCAGATTTGAGG
>JAEZKY010000017.1 GCA_023435985.1 Bacillota bacterium
TAAGCTTTATTACGCCGATGGTACTGCATGGGAGACTGTGTGGGAGAGTAGGAAGTCGCCAAATTTTGTTCCGCGATAGCTCAATGGTGGAGCACTCGGCTGTTAACCGATAGGTTGGAGGTTCGAGTCCTCTTCGCGGAGCCATTTTTTTATATTTTTTTAGACTATATTTTTATATTGACAGAAATGTTAATTTTGTTAAAATTAATTTATAAATTGAATATACACGTTGAAAAAAGAATAGTAATCTGCAAGTCGATTATAGAGAGATGGTGTTTGGTGAAAACCATTATTGATTTATGATGAAGGGAGCTTTTGAGTGTAAGTGTATTTTAAGAAGAAAGATGGGCCTAAGCCAAGAAGGGTGGAACCGCGGAATTATAATTTCGTCCCTTTGTGGTGAGGGCTTTTTTATTTTAGGCACAATTAAAAAATGTATTTGGAGGGATAAACGATGGCAGTAGAAAAGACAATGGATAAGATTGTAGCACTTTGTAAAAACAGAGGATTTGTATTCCCAGGCTCAGATATATATGGTGGGTTAGCTAACTCATGGGATTACGGCCCTTTAGGTGTAGAATTTAAAAATAATGTAAAAAGAGCATGGTGGAAGAAATTTGTTCAAGAAAGTCCTTACAATGTGGGATTGGACTCAGCTATTTTAATGAATAGAGAAGTTTGGGTAGCATCAGGACACGTTGGTGGATTCTCGGATCCACTAATGGATTGTAAAGAATGTAAAGCAAGATTTAGAGCAGATAAGCTAGTTGAAGATCATATGACAGCTAACGGTGCAGAAGTAGCAAGTGCTGATGGATGGACTAATGAACAATTAAAAGAATACATTGAAAACAACAATATAGTTTGTCCTAAATGTGGAAAGATGAATTATACCGAAATAAGAAAATTTAATCTTATGTTTAAGACATTCCAAGGTGTTACTGAGGATGCTAAGTCAGAAATTTATTTAAGACCTGAAACAGCACAAGGTATATTTGTTAATTTTAAGGCGGTACAAAGAACTTCAAGAAAGAAAGTTCCATTTGGTATAGCTCAAATAGGTAAATCTTTTAGAAATGAAATTACTCCTGGAAACTTCACATTTAGAACAAGAGAATTTGAACAGATGGAATTAGAATTCTTTTGTAAACCAGGAACTGATTTGGAATGGCATAAATACTGGAAGGATTATTGCTGGAGCTTCTTATTAAATTTAAGTGTTAAACCAGAAAACTTAAGAATGAGAGATCATGGAGAAGAAGAGCTATCATTCTACTCAAATGCAACATCTGATATAGAATATCTATTCCCATTTGGATGGGGAGAACTTTGGGGTATAGCAGACAGAACTGATTATGACTTGACTAAACATCAAGAACATTCAGGTCAAGATCTAAGTTATTTAGATCAAACAACTAATGAAAAGTATATCCCATATGTTATAGAACCATCATTAGGTGCAGATAGAGTTGCGTTAGCATTTTTAATTGAGGCTTATGATGAAGAAGAATTAGAGGATGGAGATGTTAGAACAGTAATGCATTTACATCCAGCATTAGCCCCATTTAAAGCAGCTGTATTACCTCTTTCTAAAAAGCTTTCTGAAAAGGCTTTAGATATTTATGCTGAGTTAAGCAAAAAATTCAATCTTGATTTTGATGAAACAGGAAGCATAGGAAAGAGATATAGAAGACAAGATGAAATTGGAACCCCATATTGTATAACAATTGATTTTGATACCTTAGAAGATGAAGCGGTTACAATTAGAGATAGAGATACAATGAAGCAAGAAAGAATTAAGATAAGTGAATTAGAAGCTTATATACAAAAAAGCTTAGAGTTTTAATAAAAGTAATAGCCTACTAATTATTTATTAGTAGGCTATTACAATATTTAGAGTTTGTATTGTGGTTGATGCTTTCCATGTTTCAGCCATGAAATATGGCATTGCATTTATCAGCCAATAGCATTTTGATTTATTCAAAATAAAATTTAATACCAATTTACCTAAAAACATTATAATAAAATACATTAAAGACAATAATATGATATAAAGAGTTAATGTGGAATGAAAGTTTTCAGAGTGATATAATTAAGCTTGGGCATATTTGTCTTTTGAAAAGAATAAATAATGATTTTGTTTTTTATATATTTTAGAGAAATAGAAAATAAATTATTTCAATTATGGAGGATAAAAATGAAAAAGGACTTTAAAGAATTTAAAAAATTCATATTAGGAAAGAAAGTCGCAGTTGTTGGAATAGGAGTAAGTAATATTCCTGTAATCAACTTTTTATTAAGTTTAGGTGCTATAGTAACAGCTTTTGATAAAAAGAGTAGAGAAGAATTAGGGGATGTAGCAAATGAATTTGATAATAAAGGTGTTAAATTAGAATTAGGAAATGGATATTTAGATAATCTTAGAGGATTTGATGTAGTGTTCAAAACACCATCTATGAGAGTTGATAGTGAAGCTTTAGTTAAAGCTAAAGAGGAAGGGGCATATATAACTTCAGAAATGGAGGAGTTTGTGAGATATACTAAAGGTAAAGTATATGCAATAACAGGCAGTGATGGAAAAACAACGACAACAACAATTATATCTAAGCTATTAGAAGAACAGGGATATAGAACGTGGGTTGGAGGTAATATAGGAACTCCATTATTTTCGCAAATAGAAAATATAAATGAAAATGATAGAGTTGTATTAGAATTATCTAGTTTTCAACTTATGACTATGACTCAAGAAATAGATATAGCTATATGTACTAATTTAGCTCCTAATCATCTAGATATGCACAAAGATATGCAAGAATATATAGATGCTAAAAAAAATATTTTTTTATATCAAAGTTCAAATGGACTTTTGGTAGTTAATAGAGAAAATGAGATTACACACGAATTTATAAAAGAAGCAAGAGGAATAGTAAAAGAATTTAGCTCTAAGAGAGAAATAGCAGGTGGTGCATATTATAAGGATAATATACTTTATCTTGAAGGAAAAGAAGTGTGCAAAAAAGATGATATAGTAATTAGAGGTATGCACAATGTTGAAAATTATTTAGCAGCTTTTTTGGCGACTAAGGATGATGTCTCAATAGAAACAATGAAGAAGATTGCAGGGACTTTTGCTGGAGTAGAACATAGATGTGAGCTTGTAAGAGAATTAGATGGAGTTAAATATTACAATGATTCTATAGCTTCTAGTCCAACAAGAACTTTAGCAGGACTTAGAGCGTTTGATGAAAAGGTAATAGTAATTGCAGGCGGATATGATAAACATATACCTTTTGAGCCATTAGCGGATGAAGGATATCCATATATAAAAGAATTAATTCTTATTGGGGCAACAAAGGAAAAGATTAAGGGTGTATTCGATAAACTTGAGCAAGAAAAAGGTATTAAGGTTGATATAAAAATGGCTGAGACGTTAGAAGATGCTGTAGATATAGCAAAAAGCATAGCAAAATCAGGGGATATTGTTACATTGTCACCTGCTTGTGCTTCATTTGATATGTATCCTAATTTTATGGTAAGAGGTAATAAGTTTAAAGATATAGTGAAGAATTTATAATATATTGTTGCAATAATAATTATAAAATTCAAGAAATTTTATAAAGATTTTAAGTAACATTGTTAATTATTCTTTACAAAATGTTATTTGCAACATATATATTTAAGAAAAGGATGATTGAAGCTTTTTTCAATCATCCTTTTTATATTAATTTTAGGCAGAAAACCTTTTGAAGTAAATATTATTTACGTTAATACTTGGACTATAAAAAATGCCAGTAGATATTAAGTAATATTCATTTATTCCTTGGGATATTTCAGCCTTATATGTTACTGTCGGTTTTTTGAAATCTACACATAGAGAATATAAGTTATTGGAATCATCTCCGTTAATAAAATATAAAGATTTATTTATAATCTTTAATTTAGTCCTATTCATTATGTATAACCTCTTACAATTTAGTGTAGCGACATCAAAGGTATAAATATAGATAGTAGTTTTTTGTTCATTATTAAAATCTCCCTAAATAAAAAAATTCTAGCTAATAGTAAATTAGGATAGCTAATTAATTAAAAACATTCATTACTGGAAAAACGTATGTTCCATATATATCGTATAATATATGTGGGTTCTGTAGAGTTTAGTTTATAATGGTCTTGCTAGATTGACTTAGCAAAAGATTAAAAGGGGTTATACTTAGTTAGTAAATTTGATAGTTAAGCGTTATTTAGAGAGTAAGATAAAACAATATAAGAGTAAAGTTAGTAGTATAACTTAGAGAAAAAATCGAAATCTACTATTATTACAAAGACAACGTTACCTGAAGTGTCATTTTGAGAAAATAGTAGATAATTAAAGAAATAGGTTAAAAATTTAAATTAATTGATATAAACTAGTTGTTTTGAATTAATTGATTACAAAAAACATGATACTATAATATTCGTTGTCGCGGAAGAATAGCGATGAACAAGGATAACATTAGCAACAATTGTTAAAGAAATTTATAAAATTGATATTGACAATAGCAGCTAAGGATGTTATCATAATAAAGCGGTCGAGAGAGACCGGAAGATCTTTGAAAATTGAACAGAAAATAATAAGTATATTTAAGTAAACCAGCAATTTTTATTTGAGTAAGCTAAGATTAAACTTTTAATTGAGAGTTTGATCCTGGCTCAGGACGAACGCTGGCGGCGTGCTTAACACATGCAAGTCGAGCGATGAAGTTCCTTCGGGAATGGATTAGCGGCGGACGGGTGAGTAACACGTGGGTAACCTGCCT
>JAEZKY010000023.1 GCA_023435985.1 Bacillota bacterium
GCTTTAAGACTTTATACTTAAAGTATTTAAATATAGACACTAAGAGTTTAAAAGTCGAAATAGACTCAAAGGAATATTTGGAGTATACTATAAATGATAATGTGGTAATTTTTAACGAAAAAATAGAAAAAGGAAAGAAGATTAAAGTCACTTACAAGTTACTATGTTCTTTTGCTGTTAATTACGACTATTCAAAGGATACTTTTAAGATAGATTTCAATAAAGAAACTGGAGAAACTGTACAAAATATAAAAATATTCTATGAAACAAATAAAATTTCTTCATCCAGAGAGTTAAGCGATATAAGTTTTAATCCTATATATAGCGCAAGATATAATGGATATGTCTTTATATGTGATTATGTAGATGAACCAAAGAACGTAATCATATATCCTTCAAGCGATTATATATATGCAAATGGGCTGGATACAATGAATGTATTAGTTCAGGTATTAGATAAAAATAGTAATCCAATAGAAAATGTTAAAGTAAACATAGTAACGGCTAAAGGTCGTATTGATATTAGAAATGAAAAGACAGATTCTAATGGAATAATATATTGCAGATATACTGCTTCATCTGAGAATTGTATTGATACTATTAAAGCGATTGTATCAAAAGATGTGAAAGACGAAGTTAAAATATATAATAGAAAGTTGTGATTTATTTGGCAGAAGATTATAAGGAAATTCAAGATACAATTAAATACACAATAAAGGAAAATTCAATTCTTTATGCAATAACGCCAATAGGCAAGACAGGAGTTACCTGCACTGAAGTCTCAGATGCATATAAGGGAGATACTTATAATACGACGAAGGAAAAACCTTATGGCACAATTTCATTTGCATCTATAGCAGGTGGAAGCGACAGAATAAAGTTTACTTATACGTGTACATCAGGTTTTCATGGGGATGATTCTTTTGAATTTTTAATAACCTATTCTGATGGGACAGCGCAGCTTAGAGTTATTGAAGTTGAGGTTATAAAAAGTTTTTCTAATGAAAATGTAACAAATAAGTATTATGAATATTATTTAGATCCAGAATATAATTTGGTTGAGGATACAGGTTTAGGGACACGAAGTATTGAAGTTAATTACAATACTCAATATGCAATCACAGATAAAGCTCTATATCCAACAAAGGTTACTTTAGCTGCTTCTGACAGCAGCTTAAGTGTTGAATCAAATTTACAGACCTTGAATTATGTTAATACTGAATGTAAGTTTACATGTTCAGCAGCAACGCAGACAATAGCTGATGCAAAACTTATAAGAAATGCTGGCATCGATAATATAGAATCAGGCAAAGGGAGCATAATTTATGCAGTTCCCAAAGTAGATCTTACACTAACCTCTAAACTTCCATTCAATGGAACAGAATATTTAATATTAACTTTTAAAGACTTTGAAGACAAGAGTGATGGGGAATGGTCTTATGGAGAAGAAGTCATAAATATAATCTTTAATGCACGAAAGATAAATGAGACAGCAACAACCTATGTTGTAGGTCAGGATACATGGACATGGGATGATAATCCTAAGTTTGAAGATACTGAGGTTGATTATCCAGATCCACCTGCTAACAGCTTTGAAAAATATGAGGCAGATTTTCAAGGTGGGAATCTTCTAAGGAATACGGATGCTCATTTTGAATTCAATAAATATAATAACAAGACCATAAGAGTAGGAAAAAATGTGCCAGATTATGCTGTAAATTTAGGTTTTTATTATAATACTGTTGCAAGCTATAATGATACAATTTCAATTCAGGAAACAGATACAAATTCAGTTGGTGTCAAAAATGTTGTAAAGTGGATTAGTAAAAGAAATTTACCTGCAAAAGATGATGAGCTATTTGCTTCGAGTATTGAATTTAACGGAGAAGAAAACACAGAATATCAAGGATATTCTGGTACATTATATAGACAGTATGTAGAATGGGATGAAAGTTTAGAAATAGACCAAAATCCTGAGTATATTGAAGTTTATGAACAATTCAGAGGAACGCAAAACATCAGGATACCAAGGATTAAAAATTACGATGATGGAAAAAAACTTGGTACATTAAAATATATTAATTCTGCCAATGAACCATATGATTTCTTTAAGGATAGTTATAATATTTTTACTGTTAAAGGAGAAGGGTATGTTCCACGTTACTGGCTTATAAGCGCGCGATATGGAGGAATAATAAGTGATAAGGTTGCTCTTTATAATGGTACTGCTAAATACTTAGGCTATGTGACTAAGAAAGATGGATTAAGTAACATAGATCCAGAGGCAGAGAGAGAATATATAATGTATCCTGATGAAAGCGGAATCCTTCATGACATAGAGGGAAATGATCTAATTGATGATGATTTATTTTATATAACAGACAAATTTAAGGATGAAACGCCTCTTTATTATAAATATAAGCTTAAATACAGAGTTTACAATAATCTTGGAAAAGATGAATATGGATATTACAAAGCAGATAATATTAAGCTGGTTAATGAAAATAATACACCACTGCTTGATACATATAAATATAGAGTATTTTTAGAGCCTACGGAATATGCTGATATTTTTGATGCTTATGTATATACAAGCTTTGTGCCTATGGCAGCAAATCCTGTATATGCAATGTATGATGGTATAGCTCAAGAAGCTTATACCTTAAAAGATGAAATATCACCCCTTGATGTAAAAGTGGGAATTCTTGAAAAGATAAGTGTTATACAAGCAATGGACAATCATATTGATTATGAAATAGAGGAAGCTCAGGGAATCACACTTCAGACTAAAGTTAAAATGACGGATTATGATGTTATATATGATGAGAGAAATAAAATACGAATTCAGTATGTAATCTCTGCAGGAAGTATTAAGACACCGCCAATAGAAGCTGAAGTGATAAATAAAAAATATGCGTTATATTCAGAGAAAGATTTATTTAAGAATGACAATATGATTGTATCTCCAAAAGCTGCTTCAGGGTACTTAACAGCAAAGAATATACTGCTTAAATATGCCGGTGAGGATCATCGTGAGGAAATTGAGAATGCTGAGGTAGTTAAAGTAGGAGTTAATGTTGATGATTTCAATAGCTTTTTAGTAAGAGATAAAGTTATATTATATACAGATCCAGATGGTTCTGGTCTCATATATGCAAGAACTTACGCAGATACAGGAATTAAAAACACGGAAGATGGTGTTACAAGGTATAACAAATCACTAGATCCAGATGGTATTTATCAGGAAGTTAATGGAAAGATATTTAAAGGATATTCTGTTTTATGCAGAAACATAAATAAAATAAAGTTATGTGCTCCAGATGAAACAAATCCATTAAAAGAATGGTATCCAAAGTTTAAATACAGCTATTTTAAAAAAGTATATGAAAATGATGATACGCAGCTAATATATTCTATTCCAGAATTTCATTCTCAGGTATGGGGTGTTTATGGCAGCCCCTTTAAAGATGTTAAGGATGAAATACCTCAATATGTTGGAAATAACACGATAAAAACTGCCCACTATCCATTGTATGTAAAATTAAATGCCTTAGGTAATCCTGAAAACATAAAAGCTTATAAGATTCTGCATGACGGTTCATCAAAAGAACTTACTGTGGAGAGCTTTAATTTTAAGTATGGGTATATAGAATTTAAAAATGTTGTTTCTGAAAATGATAATATACTAATAAATTATTCTTATGAAGAGCTATATTTTCATTATAAAGGCTATTATCCTTTGACAGAAGGTAAAGCTGATAAGAATAAAAAGATGATTAATCTAAATATTAATCCAAGTAAATACTGCACTTATACGGATACAAGCAATGAGATTGAGGATGAAAAGCAGGTTTATAATTTATTTAATAAAACAATTTATTTCTTTTTAAGACCAATGAGACAGATTGACGTAGGGACTAATAAAGTTAAAGAAGGGCTAGATCAAGAATTTACAATATATCACAGATTTGACACCCAAGAGGCAGAAGGAAGTTTCGATCTACTCATAGGAAGAATCTTTGTAAGGCATCATGCATCTCAGAAATCAACAGTATTAATCGACACAAGACAAAGAGGCGGCGGAGTAATTGAAGCCATGTCAGATAAATTAAGGCAGGAGCTTGAGCCGGAAAGTGATTATTATTTAGACATAGGAACCTTAGATGGTAAGCCGTATCATGAAAATTCTGTTATAGTTATAAGAATTGATAAGAGAATGCTTAAAATAAATGGCGGCATATATTCAAGGGATGATATTGAAGACGCAGTAAATAGATGGTGCGCATATGGCATGTATCCAATTATAGAATATGTTGATGTTGTAGATGATGACCTAATGCCTCAGAATACAATGAAGGTAAACAGAAAGGTAGCAAATGCACTTAATTTCAATCCATATATAACAGTCAAGGTTATTGAGAATTAAATAATGAAGGTGTAGAAGCGCTAAGCCAGCTATATTTTAAGCTGCTTTAATGTAAAGGAAGTGTAACTGTTGAAGACAAATTTAATTAAAATATATAAATCAGCTTCTGGTGATATGACTCATTATATATACCGCAGTCAGAGTATTCCAATTGAAAAAGATTTAGAGGAATTTATAGATAACAGAATTCCAGTAGGCATGATATCAGAAATAAGCGATCCTGCATCAGTTGAAGAATTAAATAATGTTTCAATGCTTGTAGATAAAGCACCTAAAAACCATCAAGGATATACAGGCTTCAGCCTGCCCTTTAATTTTAATATATCTAATTCTATTTATAGTATCAAATTTAGAAATAGCGTTGATTCAACAAAAGACGATACTATATATAAAGTTTTCATAGGTGCTAATGTTATAACCCATGTGCAAGAACTTGATGATAGTGATAATGTACTAAATGACATAACTGATAGCGATACGTTATCTAAAAGCTTTGTATTATTAAATAATTCAATACTGTTTAGTAATGATTTTGATTTAAATTATAAAAGCATAACTTTCAGTGGAAATTTAAATGTGTACAATTTTTATGATATGGGAAAAGGTTTTGAAGATGTAATTCCTGAGAGGGGACATGGAATATATAAGCCGGTGCTTAGAGCAATAAATACTACAGATTATGTATCATTTTATCAGGATGCAGATTATAGAAAAAATATTTATTACTATTACGTTATAGCAAAGGATAGCAGTGGAAATATTTCAGATATAAGCAATACTGCAATATCAGAGATTTCAGAACCATACTTAAGTTTTTCATTAAATGCCAGCAGTGATTATTATGTTGCAGAGAGTCCAACATTTGATGAAGTTTTAGGTACAGCTTCCTCTATAGATGAAATTCGTGTAGATAAAGAAAAGCTGGTAAGCAGTATAGTACCAACGGATGGAATGAATATTTATGCTTCAGATTTAGATGAAGATGGAGCAAGAGTTTTAAAAATAACAAATATATGGAATTCGGATAACAGAAAATTAATGCTTAGAAATAAAAAAGTATTAAAGGCTGTTAATTCATGCGTAGACGAGAATTCTGCAACCATCAGTATAGAATCTGATCCTTTCATATTTGACGATAGCAAAGAGGAAGTTTTTATTGATAAAATAGAAATTCTTAAGAAGGATGTAACACTACTTTCAGAAGATGATAGAAATAAACCTATTGAATATACGGATACTGACGGAAGAGTTCTTAAAGTATTTGTAAGGCAGGCAGGTGCTTATTATGAGGAATATTTCTTAAGAAATGAAAATATGGAGACAAATGATTACGACTATCCAACATATCTAGTGTCCTCAATAACCCTTGATTCAAGATTCCCTAATTTAAAAATAAATGATACAGGAGTAAGAGGTAATAAATATAATTATACAATGTATTTATATGATAAATACAAGAAAATTTCAAAAGCGATTGTGAGTGTGGTATAAATGCTTAAGTTAGTAAATGAAAATATAATCACTTTTGAAAGACTTCCTTATTATTTGTGCGAAGGCTATAACTTAAAGATAACGTATGGTGACGGCATTGAAGAAACAATATATATTGAAAATACTAAAAGTGCAAATTATATAAAAGAAAAAAAGGAACTTGATTATAGCGAAGAATTACTTTGGACTCTGCCAGATGATATATGTGCTGAAAATGCTGCAGAGATAAAGGTATATGTTAATAATGTTGAAATAAGCACTAATTATTATAACTACAATATATCGAGTAGAATGATGTCCATTGACGGATTAAATGTAACAGCAAATGATACAATTGAAGTCGAATTCGATGCTGATAAAATACAATATACTCATAGTAGTGAAAAAACCTGTACTTATTACGTATATCCAATATTTAAAAATAACTATAAAATAGGGCAGCATACCAAGCTTTAAAGGAGGAAGAATTATGGCTGACTTTAAGAAAATAACAAAAGCAGATATGGAACAGGATGTAAGCACTAGAAAAATAGCTGATGATATAACAAGACATGATATTGCCGAATTTGGAGATAACACTTTTATAAATTCTGTAAAGATATCCTTTGATAATAACAAATATGTAAATTCTATGTTTGTAAATGAAATTAAAGACAGGGAATATTCTGATTTCTATTTATCAGATAATGTAGTTTATAACTCAATAGAATCTTGTCTTAAAGTTAATGATTTAACTAAAAATGGTTTGTATTATTCAACTGAAAAATGCACTGATGAGACCTATAAATCGCCACTAAATAATTTCTTTTTGGTAGTTGATGAAGTAATACCTACAGGCTGTGATATTATTTACCATATTATCACTGATGATAACAGAAATTTCTTAATTAAATCAAATGATACAGTACCATTAAAGCTTAACATTCCATGTTATAGCTTTAGGCTTAAAGCCAGTTTATTAAGCAATAAAATAAATACTCCAGTAATCAATGGATTTGCTGTGCTATATTATGATGATTATGTTCAAAAAGCGTATAGATTAATAAATGTAGACTTAGGTAATGATGATGATGATAATAGTGATACCGTAACCCTTGTAAGAGATAGGAATTATGAAGATAAATTAGTAAGAGTATTAACTGATACCACAAGAATAGAACTTACTTATGATGATGCAAAGGATAAAAGACTATCAAGTGTTGAAACTTATGATCTTCAGACTGCATTATTAACTGAGGAAAGTGACATGGTGTATTTAAATTACACTGACAGTGCTGGTATAACAGAAGAAGTATTAACTAAGATCATTACTAACAAGTATTAAATGTACTATTATAGATATCCAACATATACACTAAACGTATCCTCTTATAAGTCTAGTTCATAAATTAATTAGCTATATGTGTTTAATACTTAATTAAAGTGCAAGGAGTTGATTAAATGAAAAAATACTTAGATCAAGGTGGTCTGGTTTATTATTCAAATAAGCTAAAGGATTATTTAACGAGTAAATTTTCTAAAGTTCAAAATGATATAGATTCTTTATCATCAAAAGTCGATTCTGATAAAACTGAGCTTGAGAACAAAATAAGCGGAAATACTAATTTAATAAATAAGAATATTCAAAGTATACAAGAGACCAATACAGAAATTAATGGGCTTGATAATAAAATAAATGATTTAAAGACAGAATTAGACGATAAGCCTACTTACCCAATAACAAATATAAATAATGTGGAACAATATGTGTATAAAAATGTAAAAATAAACGATGTGATTGAAATACCTAACAATGGAAGAGATACTAATTACTTAATTGAATGTTATACAGAAATTGATGCAGGAACTCAAGTAGAATGTGTTTCAATAGATATAAATGAAAATAATAAAGATAAATTGATCTATGATGAAAATTATGTAGATATAGATCCAGACGGAGCAAAACCCAAGGATACCATATTATTGAAGTTTAATAAAACACAATTTAAATATAATGATGAAACTATTAATGTATATGAGTCGGAAATTATTCCAGAAGAAATATTTGAAAGATTTGAAAGTATTATATCCATAGAGGAACAAGTAGGTATATTATGAGTTACTTATTAAAAGATATTGCAGGCTGTTATTATAATTTATCTGGAAAAGTAACCGAAACAGATATATTAAAAGCTTTAAATGAATATGGATTTGAAATATCAGACTTATTAATGGCAGATAAAGAATTGATTAAGAATAAAAAGCTCATTAGTACTAATAATGTGGGTAAGTGTACCTTTTATACAAAAAATAGTTATGATTTTTTATTAATTAAATTTGATACTCCATTTGTAAATGTAAGTTTCGATGTTTTGCAAAGCGTACTTGTAAGTGCTGATGGAGTTAAGTGGTTAAATTATCTTGATGAAAATAAATACCTAGTAAATGAATTCAATATTTCCTTAAATTCATTCACTAGTATTACAGATATTCAAAAATCAGAGTTATTCAAACTGAAGGAATATATTAATAATAATAGCAAGGAAATAGGTTTTATAAACAATAGTGAAATAAAATATGTTTTTATAAAACTTAAGAATAAGCTAGATAGAATATATTATCGCAGATACTTGGATGGGACAACCCTTAAAAATATAGATATGTATACAGAAATAAGCAAGAATGCTATAAAGATAAAAAATTTAACATCAACTGACTTTAATAACTTATGTATTAACATAACAAGTGTGAATGATTATAGAAAGGATACATTGGAGGAGTTTTAATATGGCTGTCACTATTAATTATAATTTGTTTAGGGTTTTAGCTGAATATAGTACTTCTGGAGCTTATTCATTTCAAGCAAAACCTGGAATATATAAAATTGAATGCTGGGGTTCTGCTGCTGCCGCAAGAAGTTCAACTGGATTAGGTGGCCGAGGTGGATATGCATGTGCTGTTTTTAGATTTAAAACTGGAGATAAAATATTTGTTAAAGTTGGAGATAATAGTGGATTTAATGGAGGCGGTCGATCTGGATGGGGAGGTTATGGAGGAGGAGCTTCTGATGTAAGAGTTGGGGCTGAT
This sequence comes from Bacillota bacterium, assembly GCA_023435985.1. Taxonomy (GTDB): domain Bacteria; phylum Bacillota; class Clostridia; order Clostridiales; family Clostridiaceae; genus Clostridium. The sequence goes on from JAEZKY010000023.1 coordinate 8,984, forward strand.
ACTTTAAATAATAGAATAATTGTAGCTGGTGGAGGGGGCACTTGTGGATATAATGCTTCTGCTGAATATTATGGATATGGAGGCGGATTAGCTGGAGGAAATGGACGTAGTAATTATGGAGCACCTGGACTAGGTGGTACGCAGACAGGATCTGGAGGTGGAATACCAGGAGGATTTGGAAATGGTGGATACGGACTTGGTGGAAGTGGAGGCTACGGCGGAGGTGGCGGAGGCGGCTGGTATGGAGGCGGCGGTGGAACCATAGATGGCAGTGGAGATGATGATTCGGGAGGTGGAGGAGGTTCTGGATATGTATTATCTGAAACTTCTTATAAACCAATTGGATATATAGATGATAACTATTATTATTGTCTAGATATACCAACGCTAATAGCCGGAAATTTAACAATGCCAAATCCTGATTATGATTCTCAAAGTGATGCAACACAAGTAGAAACAGTAATTGGAAATCCAGGAATTGGAAAGGTGAAAATATCATATATTCCTCAGGCATTATATTTTATTAAACATGATGAGAAATTATATATTCCCAATAAATACTTTTTTTCAGAATACTATGGTAAATTTATGCCATTAACTGAGGAAGATGCTTCTAAGGTATATAGTGATACTATATATTCTGATAATCCAATTATTACTTTTGATAAATGTATTTATGATCCTATAGGATTATTTAATCCATTTACAGTAACTAATGGGACTGATGTAAAAACAATAACACCACTAAATTTTTTTGAGTTAGGAAAAGACAAAATAATAAAAGTGTGCAGTGAAGTCTATTCTTATTTTGAAGATTATAATCAAATAAAACTTGTTTATAAATTAAATGAAGAAGCTAGATTGAAAGCTCAAGTAAAATTGAAGGACGATATAACTATACATGATGAACTTTCGGATATATATTTTACAATAAATCCTACTAAAAATATGAACGTAATGATTAAAGAATATGATGATTATTATAATAATGAGCAGCAAAAGGATTCTGTTTATAATATATTTAAAGCTGGAATAAAGGCTGATGATTTGACATCGTATTTTATAAATTCAGATATAATCAATTTATCAATAGGTTTTATAGATAATGTTTATAATTCTGATGATAAACTTAAGCAAATAAAACTTATTGCAAAAACCAGTAATAGTTATAGAAAATTGTGGGAAGAAGATGCAGATATATATAGTAATAAAGACAAAATATATATAAAATTAAAAGCTCCTCATTCTGAACTTATTATTAATAAATTCTCAAAAGATATAATTTGTAGAGAAATTGATACTTTAGATGAATTTTAAAAGGAAATTTAAAATGTAGCTGAAATATTAGAAAGTTTAATGAACTTTCAGTCTAAATAAGCGAAGGTGATAAATATGAGAATAGATAAAAAAAATGATGCAACATATACGAAAGAATTAGATGAAATGGAAAAGTATTTCCTAAATATGTTTAAAAGATTTATTGAAAATGATCCAGGTTTTCTAGATAAATCTGTTGAGGCAATAATTACAGAAGCAGTAAAGAGAGCTAAAAAAGAAATAATACTTGAGATACCTGCAGGAGTATTAAGCATAAACAATATGTCTGGAGTAGTTACATTAACATTAGATGATTTAGGTGGTGAGCCTAAGATTCCAATCAAATACTCAGCATTTAACAGGCCTTTTGGAACAGACTCAGGTACAGTATGTGAAGGAAATGATCCAAGATTATCTGATGCAAGGACTCCGCTGCCTCATAATCATAATGACTTATATTACCAAAAGTCGGAACTTGCAACGCACACTCAGGACGGGTATATGGATAGACTTGATAAGATCAAGCTGGATGGAATAGCAGCAAATGCAAATTTTTATATACATCCCATAGGACCAGGATATAATCATATACCAGCTGGAGGTTCTAGCGGACAATATTTAAAATGGCATGGTGATGGAGAAGCAGAGTGGGAAGATATTCCTCTAAATAAGGTGACAGAAACAGCTGATGGAATAATGTCAAAAGAAGATAAAGTAAAACTTGATGGAATAGAAGCAAATGCAAAAAATTATGTACATCCAACAGGATCAGGGTATAATCATATACCAGCTGGAGGTTCTAGCAATCAATATTTAACTTGGCATGGTAATGGTGAAGCAGAGTGGACAGATATAATATCATTACCAGTAGGTAACGATGGTGAAGTTTATTTCATAAGTGGAAATGATTCTTCAAAGGTGTTACCCTCTTATATTCTTTGCAAAGCAGCAGCAATTGAATCAGATGAAGAACTTTCTGAAACGAAAACTAAAATAGTAGATTTTTCAGAAGTTTTTAATCGTTGGTATAGATTTTCTCATAATACAACAGCAGGGCAGCCAGCAGATTCAGGTGAAACTCAAGAATGGCAATATATTAATGGAGCAATAGAGTGTCAAATTAATTCAAATACGTATATAGGCTTTATAAGTAAAGACAAATACGATACGTATACTCTGGAAGTGACCGTAAAATCAACAGCGGCAGATAATGACAGAATAGGTGCAGTTATAGCATTTGCTAAGGATTCTAATGGAGTGGAGCATACAATAAGTGCTTTAAGAGATATGGAAGGCAGTTATAATTGGTTCCTAGTATATGATTATGCTAAATCAACACAGCAAATACTAGATTATAAAGTTCAGATAAGCGGTGACGTGAGAACAAATTGGAATAACATATCTAATGGAAGCAGAATAAGGGTTGAAAGAACTGGAAATATAATAGAAGTCTATGCTAGTCCATTCAATTCAACAACAATAGATGTTAATTCAAAGCTAACCTTGGATTTATCCAGTGACTCAAAATTTAATATTTTTAAAGGTCCGTCTCCCTATGGATATTCATGTCAATCACAAGAACAATCTACCTTTACAGACGTAGTATTTACTGGAGATATAGATAGAATATATGACACAAGAAATGGTGATGTATGGGTAAGAAATAATGCTGTCTGGGCGGTAGATTCAACTAAAAATATAGGTGAAGATATAGGGATTGGAAAATTTGTATTTAATGAGTATACGAGAAAATTATTTTATATAAAAGATAATGATAATGTTTTATCCTTATCTTCGTTATCAGAAGTAGACAAAGCGAAGTTAGACAGCATAGAATATAATGCTAATAATTATATACATCCAACAGACCCTGGATATAAACATATACCAGCTGGAGGAAATCATGGACAAGTATTAGAATGGAAAGCTGATGGGGAAGCAGAATGGGCTTCTTTAAATAATGATGCAGATACGGTAACTTTTGAATCATCTAGAGTAAAAAAGAGAGGAATCATAACAATATCTTTAGCTGCTGGAGTAACGTCATCATATGCTGATATTGATATATCACTAATAAACTTTTACAATGCACCAACATATATGGCTTATTATATAAATACTGATGGTACTAAAGAACAGATACCGACTATAATATTTAATGAGCTTGATATATCTGAGGTAATAAAGGCATATATAAGCTCAACTGTATTTAAAGTAAGTATAACAAGAAAGGATGCTGCATTAGCAAAAGATTACAAGATATACTTTGAAATACTTGATATAGATAATTCAATTACAGTTGAGAGAGCAAAGTCAATTAAAGTATTAAATATATATCCTGGTATTCCATCTGATGGTTCAACTTATACTTTTACAAACTGGAAAGGTGAAACAGCTACTCTTCCAATGACAGCGCAAGTCAAAAAATGGATGGAAGAACCTAATGATGAAAGCCCTAAGGGATATGGCCAAGGATTAATAAGTATAGAGTGTATAAATATAGATGACTTTAATTTAAATCCAGATAACTATTTAAAGGATTCTTCTGGTCATTATAAATATGATACGGTATATCTTGGCGCTTGGGATAGCAATAATGGAAAGTCTTATTCTGCTAATTCTATAAATGCCATAACACAATATATAAATGCTGGGCATGGATATATTTCTGGGCATGATACGCCTTGGATTTCATTTGGAAATCTTATGGGGATTAAAGAGTATAATAATACATCATCAGGTGGTTTTACGGGAAACACAAAAATAAAAGTTTCAAAATCCGGGTTTATATCTTCATTTCCTTGGGACTTAGGAGATTCAGGTACAGAATTAATAGTTCCATTTAGTCATGTTTCTAATCAATTCCATACAGGTGATATTTGGTTTAAATATGAACCACCAGATGGATTTATCGATGTTACAACTGTAGATGGAGTATCAGGCACATGTAATTTCTATCTTGGAACATATAATAATACTGCATTTATACAAACAGGTCATTCAAATGGAACTGCTTCTCCAGATGAACAAAAAATTTTAGCAAATGTATTCTATTATTTAGCTAATAAAGGAGTGTAGACAATGAAAGAATATTTGGATAAAAGCGGATTAACTTATTATTCAACTAAGTTATATAACAATATTAAAAGCAAATTTACTAATTTAAATACTAAGATTTCTGATTTGGAAACAAAAGTCGATTCCGACAATGAGGAATTGAATGCCAAGATGGAGAATAATAATAAAATTTTAACTCAGAATACTGCTGATATACAAACTGCAAATAACAATATCAATAATCTGTCCACTAAGGTTGATAGTAATTATGATGAACTTAAAACAGATTTCGATTCAGCAGACATGAGACCTACTGGGGATTCAATTTATATAAACAATGTAGAGCAATTTGTATTTAAAGATATAAGTGCAGGAGAAACAGTTACAGTTCCAAATTCAGGAGATGGAAGTGATTTTCTTATAGAGTGCTTTGTTAAAACAGAAACTGGAACACCACTCGTTCATAAGAGTCTGACAATAAATACATCTACAAAGGATTTATTAGAATATGATGATAGGTATGTTGAGATAACAGATGATGGGGCAAGGCCAAGGAATAATGTCACACTAGACTTGACTCTGCAAGGCACAATTGATGAATACAATATATACACTACTGATTTACTTCCAGTGGAGCTGGTAGACAGCATAAATAATTTGACAGATTATACATTAACCTTGGATGAAAGTGGTGATTAGGATGAATTGCCTTATATACTCTGGAAACAAGTATTTTACTATTCTAAATAATAAATTAAATGAATCTACTTTGGATTTTAATAATGCTTTTGACTCATCTCTTTTAGAAACTTTAAGAGATGAGTTAAAAGCATATGCACCTTTTAAAATGGTATTATTTACCTCTAATAAGAATAAAAGCATGGAATATAGCGCAAATAGTTCTAATGCTTTTATTCTTATAAATTTAACTAATATAAATCATAATGATATACAGTTTAAAGATAATCATAAGATGCTTGTATCAAATGATTTAAAGACCTGGTACAACTATTATGACTCTAATAACTTTAACTCCATCTATTTAGAGAAGTATGACGGTAGATATCTTAAAGCATATGTAAATAATAAATGCAAATATATTAATCGTATTAGCAATAATTATAACTATATATTATTAAAATTGAATGATAAAGAATTGATAAATAAGTTATTTGAAAATATATCAGGAGAATATAAAAGAATAGATTATGATACTAATTTTAATACTGGAGCTATAAATCAAGTAACTATAACTTTTCCAAATGAATATAGCGAAGTAATAATTAAAAAAACAAAATCTGTAGAAAGTAACGTAGTTATTAAAGACAGTATGGCTGTCTTTTAGGAGGCACTTTTATGATAGAAACTTTTACTTTTAACTATAGTGGAGCAATACAAACATGGGTAGTTCCTTATGATGGAATATATGAAATAGAAGCTTATGGTGCACAAGGCGGCAATGTAGGTAAAGAAAGTCCATATTTACATGAAGGTGGTAATGGAGCATATATTTCTGGAGAATTTAATTTAAAAGCAGGAAACATCCTATATATATTAGTAGGAGGAACTGGTGTAAGTAAAGCATGGAATGACTGGGGTGGAGGAGGTGGTGGCGGTACGTATGTGACAGTAAGTACATCAACTACCACATATAAGTTACTTGGAGGTTTTAATCAATACGTTACTCCACTTATGGCTGCTGCTGGCGGAGGTGGAGCTGGAGATGATGGGTGCTATACTGTTGGGAATGGTCAAACTTTACCAGGTTATGGTGGAGTTGGGCGATCAACTACCACAGCGGAAGGATCTGGCGGTGGGTCAAGTTCTGGAAGTGGAGCCGGATTTGTAACTAATGGTATTTGTACGCGCATGACGCCAGCATTTTCATTTACAAATGGTGGAAATGCCGGACTTTCAGGATACAATGGTTATAATGGAGGATTTGGAGGTGGAGGGCAGCCATATGACGGCGGTGGAGGAGGAGGCGGCTGGTATGGAGGAGAATCTCCAAGTAATAATACTGGTATGGGTGGATACTCATATAATGCTGGACTAAATCCTCAAGGAATTGATGGACTTCAAAGTGGTAATGGACAAGTTGCTATAAATCTATTATACGGAGCTTATGCTTTCTTTTTTCAAAAAGATGATAAATATTATTTACCAATAGCAAGGTATTTTGATACTAGTACAAAGATGTTTGAAACTGTTAGTTTAAATGACTTAAAATCCGAAATTGATAATAACAACTATGAAAATATCAGTTTGTATAATATAAATACACCTTTTGTAATAGATTCAATTACTTATAATCCACTTGATTATTTAGATATATCTAAATACAAGATATGTGTTATACCAAATGGTTCTAAGAGCAACGAAAATTTAGCAGCATTAAATATAGATTATATTCCATCATCGATAGCTTTATCGAAGACTAATATAAAAATAAAAAATAAATATACGCCTATCAGTGACGAACTTGAACATACATTTCTAGATATAGCATCTGATGACAAATTTGAGTTTAGCTATTTTCTTGACTATGGAGAGAGTAAATCTTATAAGCAATGTACTGAATTGAATAAAGAGATAATTAATAGTGATTTCTATGCTAACTTCATGCTTGATACTCCAAATGCTTTACTAAGCTCAGTAACCTTATATGGTAAAAATAATGACAAATATAACAAAATTAAAAGTTATAATATTGAAGTATATGAAGATTTACATAAAAATCGATTAGTAACCTTTGAAAATTCGTATGATGAAATAATAGTTAATAGAATTACAAAAGAGTCCTTTGATTATACAATTGATACTTTAGATACATTCTAACGGGGGTGGTTTCATGGCATTAAAAACAATCACGTTTAATTATACAGGAGATGTTCAAACTATAACTTTGCCAGACAATGTACTGCAAATGTATATAGAAGCTTATGGAGCAAGAGGTATGAGTTTTGGACCAGGATACGGATATGGGGGCAAAGCTTATGGAACATATAAATTTAAAAATATTGATTCTAGGACACTATATATATATGTTGGGGCTACTGGATGGAATAGTGGAAATAGCTATGGCGGTGGCGCCTCTGATATAAGAATAAATGGAACTGATTATTTAAATAGAATTATAGTTGCTGGAGGTGGAGGAAGTAGTTCAGGATGGGAATCGGGAGGCCATGGTGGTGGATTAAATGGTAATAATGGTTATGGGGTAGCATGTGGAGGCGGAGGTACACAAACTTCTGGAGGTTTTGCAGGACCTAGTTATGGATATGGTGTAGGTTATGCTGGAGGATTCGGAATTGGTGCCTATGGAAATTGGAGCTATGGAGGCGGTGGCTGGTATGGCGGTGGATCTGGTGGTGGCAAATATTGTGACGATGGAGGTGGGGGCGGTGGATCTTCTTACATTAAGCTCTTGGAATCTGATGCTGGAACTGTTACTGGAATACAAAATGGCAATGGCTCAATAACAATAACATATGAAATTGATGGAAATATTTATTTTTTAGAGAATAATAATAAATATTATTTCCCAGATAAAGAGAATTTCGATACAGAAACTGAAAAATTCATACCAGTAACTATTTCTGATATAGTTACTATAAAAAATAATACTACTATTTACGACAGAGCTAATTATAACATGCTTTCTATAAAGAGGTCGTTTATAGCAGATAATGGTAAGACATACAAGCCATCAGATATACTTGATTTTACACAATGCAAATTATGTATATTTACTTCAGATAATCTATACAAAACAAATATTACTTACATTCCATCATCTATAGCATTATCCAAATCAATTATAAAAGTAAAAAATAAATACACGCCATTAAGCGAAAATGCATTAAATGCATATATGGAAGTAACATCTAATGATAATACAGAGATAAGTTATAGCATAAACTATGATTTAAAAGATGATGTATTAAATAAGAGCTGTTATCTTATAGATTCAGAAATATTGAAAGAAGACTACTATTTAAGCTTTAAATTTACTAATCCATCTAATTTACTTAAAGCAGTAACTTTATATGGAAATGATTCTGTTATGTATAATAAAATAAATGATGACAATTTAGGAATAAATAATGACTTTATAAATACATTTGTAACTTTTGATAAAGCATATAACAAAGTGTTAATAAATAAAATTACTAAGTCTGACTTTAAGTACTATAGTTGTGGCTTAGATACGTTTTAATGGAGGATATACATGAGCATTGTACAAACTTTCAATTTTAATTACACTGGAACAGTTCAAGTATGGACGGTTCCACGAAATGGTTATTATAAATTAGAGGCGTGGGGGGCTCAAGGATGGACTGTGTTAGATGGAGTTGGTGGATGTGGAGGATACGCTGCTGGCAACATAAGATTAACAAAAGGGCAAGTATTATATATATTTATTGGAGGTTCTGGTTACAATGGCGGCTATAATGG
>JAEZKY010000029.1 GCA_023435985.1 Bacillota bacterium
TTTCAGGACTTCCTACATTCATAAAACCACCTATCATAATAGTCATACCATCTTGTATGTGATTCAGTGCTTCCTCAATTTTCACAATTTTATTTGCCATTATATTTTCCTCCAATATTTATATAAATCGCCATATCTTCAAAATAGCTAATAACACTATTAGTGATATTAGTTTAGTAATGTACTCTACTTCTATCTCGCTATCCAAATAAAATTTCATCTAAAAATAAGAACTTATGATTAGTAATTCTTGCTGGTTTTAAGTTGCATAAGAAGTCTCTTGTTAAATTCATTCAGAGCTTTTTTCTTTACCTCTTCAGTTTCATATTTGTAAAATCCTTCTCCTGTTTTAATTCCTAGCTTTCCTTCTTCTACCTTTTTTCTTAGCATTGGACTAGCTTCTTGTGATTTGTCTATTTCTTTAAATAATGTATCTTCTACTGCACACCAGATATCTAATCCGCCCATATCTGCTACTTCAAGTTGCCCTGTTGTCGCACTTCTGAATCCAGGACCAAATTTGAGAGCTTTATCAATATCCTCAGGTGAAGCAACGCCTTTCTCTATTAGTGAAAATACTTCTCTAGCTAATGCATGTAATATTCTATTAGCAACTAATCCTGGAACATCTTTTAGTACTTTTACAGGTTGTTTTTCTGAATTTACATAAAGTTCATATACCTCATTAAAAACATCTTCATCCATATTTCCAAAGAATGATAGCTCTGCAATTGGAATTAAATGTGCTGGATTATACCAATGGCAGATCATAGTTCGTTTCTTTCTATCATCTGAAATCTTCTCCATCATTTTGCTAAGTGGTAAACTTGATGTATTGCTTGCAAATATTGTATGCTTTGGACAGTATTCATCAAGTTCTTTAAATAAATCCTGCTTTAATGTTAATATTTCAGGAATAGCTTCAATAACATAATCAGCATTTTTTACCGCATCTTTTAAATCAGAATAAAGAGTAATATTATCGAGAGTCTTTTTTAAGGTAGATTCATCTATATAATCTTCTTGAACTAAAAATTCTAATTGCAATTTAATTCTAGCCATTGCACTATTACGTACATTATCAAAAGATTCATATAAACTAATTTTATATTCATGCATTGCAAATACCGCCGCAATGCCATGCCCCATTGTTCCTGCTCCTAAAACACTTATATTTTTTATCATTTTTCATCCTCTTTTCTTTAAAATATTCTGTGCTTATTTTTAAAGCAAATATTATGCCATAAAATCCGTCGTGTATAAAAATTATGAAAATGCTAATTTTACTTAAATATTATTGAAATAAAAACCTAAAATCATCTATAACAATGTTGTATTTTTACTACAGCTGTTATTATTTAACTACTCTTTTCACTATATCTAATTTATTAAAATCTACATAAACTGAGGATTATCAAATTTGGTATAAAAATTGCTTATAAATAAAGTGAGAATATATTGTATTAAATATTTGCATTTAATTAAGGAGGAAATATTCATGAAAAATAAAGTTATTATTACAGCAGCAATTACAGGTGCAGTACACATTCCTAGTATGTCTGATTACTTACCAATTACGCCTAAGCAAATTATAGATGAGGCAGTGGCAGCCAATAAAGCAGGTGCAGCAGTAGTTCATTTACATGCAAGAGATCCTAAAACAGGACAACCTACAGGTAGCCCTGAACTAATGAAAGAAATAGTTGATGGTGTAAGAAATCGTTGTGATGTTGTAATCGGTGTTACAACTGGTGGTGCAATAGGCATGACATCTGAAGAAAGATTAGCATCTATACCAGTTGTTAAAGCAGAACTTGGTTCATGTAATGCTGGTTCAGTAAATTTTTGTTTCTCACCAATAGCAGATAAAATTAAATCACCAAAGTTTGATTGGGAAATACCATTTGTAAAGAATACTTACGATGTTCCTTTTGCTAATACATTTCAAGGAATTGAAGATTATATAAGAATAATGGGTGAAAATGGAACAAAACCAGAATTTGAAGTTTATGAAGTAGGAATGTTAAGCAATATAGCTTATTTCTTTAAGAAAGGACTTCTTAAAGGACCTATTTATATTCAATTCGTTTTAGGGGTAATGGGAGGTCTTCCTGCTACAGTAGATAATCTTCTTTTCCTTTACAATACTGCTAAAAATTTACTAGGAGATAATTTTATCTGGTCATGTGCAGGTGCAGGTAAAGAGCAATTTAATATAACTACTACTGCTGCTATCTTAGGCGGTAATGTAAGAGTTGGACTTGAAGATAATCTTTTCATCAAAAAAGGCGTTTTAGCTAAATCTAACGCTGAACCTGTTGCAAAGGTAAAATCAATTGTTGAACTTTTGGATAAAGAAATAGCAACTCCTGATGAAGCAAGAAAAATTTTAAATCTATAATAATAAGAAGATTAAAAGACGTAAATATAATTTCATTTGAAATTATATTTACGTCTTTTACTATTTACACTGCAACTTTATTTAAATAATAATTTTTTCATTATAATCATCCACATAGAGTACTGAACAAATTTGGTTATGTATAGATTTATTTTTAAACATCTCCAATGCAACAAATAGATTTTATTATCAAATCTTAAGACCTTCTGCTATTCGCTCTAGTTTTGATGCCATAGTTTCTGTTATTGTTAGAATTTCTGAAATATTAGTAACAGCTTCGGCAATTTGCAAAGTCATATCACTAATATTATTTAGCTCATTCTGATTATATTCACTGTCTGCTTGAATTGCAGTTACAATTTCTGAGATTTGCTTAATCGACTGATATGAATTTTCTGCTAGTTTTCTAATTTCTTTAGCTACTACTGAAAAACCTCGTCCTTTTTCACCAGCTCTAGCTGCTTCGATAGCTGCATTAAGCCCAAGCATGTTTACTTGCGTAGAAATATTTTTAATCACGTCCAAAATATTATTTGTTTTTAAGACTCTAGTTCCTGAATCTTGAGAGATTCGTCCTAGCTCATTACAAACCGCGGCAACTCCCTGAGCTTGAGCAGATATTTTTTGTGTAGTACTTGATATTATGCCTATTGAATTTGATAATTCCGACGACATCTCCATTACCATATCTTGTATCTCCACTGATGTAGATATAGCCACTGCTCCTATCACATTATTACCATCGTCGTATATTGGTATTGCCGAAACTACATAAGCTTGGCCATAAACTGTTTTATCGATACGAATATGAATTTTTTTGCCTTCTATCATAGCTTTGTTTACAGATGATTCTGGTTTAATAGGTTCACCAACCTTAATTTTTAAATCAAATTTTTTTCCTGGCAGATACTGCAAATATTTTTCTCTGTTGGTTAATCCAATAGAAACATCATTAGGTATAATTTTTTGAATAAGAGGTAGAACATACTCCAATTTTTCAAGATTGCTTATTTCTATTTTCTCCACAATTTTATTCCTCATTTCTTATATAAAAAAATATTTTATCATTTAAAGGAACAAATTTTTATAACTCTAACTACTATTTTTATATTTCTCAATCACATCCAAATGAAATTTTCAAAGCTAACTTTTCTAGATTAATTAAGTTATTTAGATTTAACCTTTAAAATATACATTAATTTATAGAGCAAAATTCATGCCATGCAAGTTAGCTACTATAAGTATTCTTAAAACATTACTACAATAATAAATTGATGTAGAGAATATGTAGTATTTCATCTACAACTGTTGTAATTTCAATACAGCTAAAATACAATTAAAATGAAAAAGATGACCCATAGACATAAGGATCATCTTTATTTAGATGTGTATTATACTACTAAACTTAATAGCATTACACCAATGAAGCCACAAACTGATATAATGCTAAGCATTATAGTATAAACTCTAACATTTTCCCACAAACTTAAATTGAAGAATTCTTTTACCATCCAGAAACCAGCTTCATTTGGAGGACCTCCAAATGTGGAGCCTGTTGTTACGGCTAATACGAAAAGTTCCGGTCGAATTTCAGATGCTGCAATCAGCGGTAATACTATTGCTGAGGATGTAAATACAGCAACTGTAGCAGAACCAACGGCTAGGCGTATTACAACTGTAACTAGAAATGCCAAAACAAGAGGAGAAAGATGCACATTACTCATCAGTCCACCTATGTAGTCTGACATTCCAGTATCGAGGATAACCTGTTTGAAAGCTCCACCAGCACCAATTATAAATACAATACCTCCAAGAGACAATAATGATGCTTGTAAAAGATTCATCATTTCCTTCATTGGTTTCCTCTTTCCGCGAATTCCAAAGAAGTAAAGCGCTATGAAAACTGATATAAGCAATGCAATGTCAGCATTTCCGATAAATCCAGTTATGTTGAGGATTAATGATTCTTGAGCAAAGAAAAATCCAGCTATTACATTTATCACGATCAGAATTACTGGACATAACGCAATCAAGATACTCGATCCAAATGAAGGGAGCTCCTCCTCTGGAAAAATCTTGGTTGATACAAGATTTTTAGGCAACTCAGGTTTTATGTTTCTTAATGTCTTTGAGTATAATAATCCAATAAGTAAAACAGGGATTGCTATAATAATACCATAAAACAGAGTAAGACCAATATTTGCTGAGAAAATACCTGCTACTGCTGTTGGACCTGGATGAGGTGGCAAGAAACAGTGAGTTATTGAAATTGCTACCAACATTGGCATTGCTACTGATAATAGAGAAAGTCCTGCATCGATAACCACTGTAAATACAATCGGTACCAAAATAATAAATGATACTTCAAAAAACAATGTTATTCCAAGAACAAAGCTAGCTAATGCTACTGCCCATCCCACATTCTTCTTTCCAAATTTATTGATTAATGTCATAGAAATTTGCTGCGCAGCACCACCTTCTGATAAAAACTTTCCAAGAATTCCTCCAAGGCCTATGATTATACCTAAATGTCCAAGCGTCCCCCCGAAACCTGTTTCAATAGAAGTGACTATTTTCAACAGAGGCATATTCATGAAAACTCCTACGAACATGCTTGCAAGAAAAAGTGCTATAAAAGCATTTAATTTACATACGATTATTAATATAAAAATAAGCGCTATACCTAA
>JAEZKY010000064.1 GCA_023435985.1 Bacillota bacterium
TTTTTATCTCTTCCTCTACAGTTATTATGTCATTCCCATTATTTAAACTTGTCCTGTAAAATCTACCCAAAGACTTTATCATTTGATATATAGTTTTATTTTCTCCTGACAGTGCCAAAGAATTTATAGTATCAAGAGTGTTATATAGAAAATGAGGTTTTATTTGTGACATGAGTAAATTTAATTCTGTCTGCCTCTTTAATGTCTCATCACGCCTTATCTTATCTAGAAGCAGATTAATCTGAGAGATCATAATATTATATCCATTCTTTAGCTCTCCAACCTCATCATTATAGGTTTTTACATTAACTTCATTAAACTCGCCCTTCTTAACATCCTTCATTGATTCACTTAACTTTTTTAAAGGGCTTGTGATAAATTTAGATATAATAATTGAACCAATAACAATTAATATAAAGTTTATAATAGTAAAATATATAAGAAACAACTTGGTATAACTAGTCTGCTTAGATAATTCACTATACTGCATTATAGTAGTTAATTTCCAATCATAATCCTGAACTTTAATACTTGATATAATGTAATCTTTCTTGTCCACATTCTCTATTGAAAAACTAATTTTAGAATCCGAATAATCCTCATCCTTTATTCCATTTAATATTTCTGCGCTGTCATCTGATTTTGTTATTAATTCATCCTTCTCATTTTTTATGATTAATTTAGTTCCATACTTCTGGCTAAGCTTTAAGTTCAAATCATTAAAAGCATTTTCATCTATATTTATAACCAATAATCCAAGCTTCTGACCAGTATTTATATCATTTATAACTCTTATAAGCGATACATAATTTTCTCCATCACTTTTAAAAAATCCTCCTCCATTTAATTTTAATATGTATTTGCCCCTATTCTTTAATAACTCATCATACCAGTCACTTTCTCTAATTTTTTCAAGATCAAAATTCTTATAAATTACATTTTCAGAATAATATTTGTCACCATATTCATCTAATATATATATGGAAGATATATTTGAATCAAAGTTAGTAAATTGTATTAAATAATTACTTATATTATCATACTCTGTTTTTTCTTTTCCCTGTTCATCAACCTTCCTCAATGTATTTTGAACATTATCACTAGAAATGATCATCTTTGAAATGTTATTTACATTATCTATTATTATATTAGTGTTGGTTTCAGCACTTTCTAATACCTCTGCTGAACTTTGCCTCATTTTTTCCAGTGTGTATATGGAATTTATCTTTTTATACGTAAAATTGAGTATGACTGTTGAAAGTAAAAAGATTATTGAAAAATAAATAATAATCTTTACACTTATTTTTAAGTTTAAATATTTATCTTTCCAATTCCTTAAGCTCAAAAATTTATCACCCATTTAATCATACCCTCATCAGTTTATTTTCTTCTCCATTTCTTTTGTGAAGTCTTCTGGACTTATTTGACCTCTAAATAGCTTGTTGACTAACTCCTTGTATATATTCCCCTTCTCTTCTCCTAGATAAATATCTCCATACAAACTATAGGATGCATTTTTCGTTAAGCTTTCCAATTCCTTAGACAGCTTGTCTATATTGCTTCCATCACCAGTATAATTCCATACTGGAAGTCCTGAGCCAGCTTCATAATATTTTTTTGAAACAGTTTGAGCTATGAACTTTGCTGCTTTAACTGATTCTTCTTTATATTTTGAACCATTGCTAACCATTAAGTAATCTACTGCTCCGCCTAAGAACTCATTTTTATTTCCTTCAGCATCCTTCATTATTGGGAATTCCTTAACCATTACATTTTCTCTTACGGAAGGATCTGCATTTCTTAATTCACCAATAAACCAATTTCCAGTGAAATACATAGGTATTTCACCTTTTTTAAAAAGAGCTTCTGACTCATCCCTTGTAAGGTCCAATGCTGATTCGTTAAAAGCTTTAAGATCTATTAATTCTTTAAACCTATATGCTGCTTTTAATATTGTGTCATTTCTGTCGCTGCCTGTATGAAAGTCACTTGCCCCGCCTATTCCGCCTTCCCGCAAGGCCAGCATATCATAGTAAAACATTCCGGTCCAAGTATCCTTTTCTCCCACTAATATAGGTGCTATTCCTTTCTTTTTAAACCCTTTAACTGCCTCTAAAAACTCATCATAATTATCTGGTATTTTAATACCCGCATCAGCAAAAAGCTTTGTGTTACAATAAAAAGTTCCAATGGATAAGGTCATTGGCAGCCCATATACATTATTATCATAGGTCACACTATTAAGCATTCCCTTGTTGATGTTATTTTTCGTATCTTCATCCATATATTCATTTAAATTTAGTACTTCTCCAGATTCTATGAAAGGTTTGCTGAAGCCTCCACCCCAAGAATAAAATATATCTGGCAGTTCATTCACCGCAAAAGCTGTCTTTATCTTAGCTTTATATCTCTCATTCTCTACAGCTTCAACCTTAATTTGTACATTAGGGTTTTCCTTATTCCATTCTTCCACAGTGTCCTGAAGTATTTTTCCATTAGCATCATTTGAAGTTTGTGACCATATGTGCCACATGGTCAATGTTATCTTTTCCTTATTTTCCGTATCACTTTTATAACTCGAAGAACATCCGCTTAAATTAAATAAGAATATTACCATTATAAAAAATATAAGTAGTCTTCTCAAAATCGTCCCTCCTAGTAAATGATAATACTTAACTATTCATAAAGTTAATTAAATATTAAATAGATAAATCATTCTAAAATAAGTTATTTATATTCCAGCCTAAATACTAAATTTATTTACAATATCATTTAACCTTAAAGCTAATTCAGTCTGACTTTGTGCATTAATAGAAATCTGCTCTACTC
>JAEZKY010000134.1 GCA_023435985.1 Bacillota bacterium
TAGAGATATATTCATGTTCATAAAAAAATATAGTTCACAAGCCTTTATTAGTTTGATTTTAAACGGTATAACCGTCCATTCACCACACGCATAGCATGTGGTTTTTTCACGCTAAAGCACATAATAAGAAAATTGCATCTATACCAATATAAGAAATACTTACACATAAAAAAGCCAAATAAAATAATATCGCCTGATGTAGCTCTTAGCTGCATCAGACGATGTTATTTATAAAACTAATATACCTTAAATAATTTCACCGCAGTTTTTGCAATTTTATATATAGGTGTTTCAAGTTCTCTTCTGGCATTTTTTAGTTCTTTTCTAATTTCTATATGCTGTGGGCAATGAGTTTCACATTTACCACATTCAATGCACTGTGAAGCACTGCTTGGATTTTTCCGTATAGCGGTACACATAAGATAATCGTGCCTTCCAGATTTTTTATTTTCAGAATACATTATATTATAGGCATGAAAAGTTCCAGGAATGTCTACTCCCTTAGGACATGGCATACAATAGGCACAGCCTGTGCATCCTACCTTAATGTTTCTCTTTATTTCGCTTTTAACCTGTTCTATAAGATCAAAATCCTCTTCTGTAAATTCACCTGCTGTTGCATTTTGCGCAGCCTTTATATTCTCTTGAACCATTTCAATAGAATTCATTCCAGACAGTACGCAGGTAACCTCTGGTTGATTCCAAAGCCAACGGAATGCCCATTCTGCTGGAGTACGCTTTCTTGGATTCTCTTTTATTATATTTTTAGCTTTCTCTGGCAATAAATCAACTAATTTTCCACCTCTTAAAGGTTCCATTATAATTACAGGAAGCCCTTTTTTATTAGCTGCTTCAAGTCCTTTTCTTCCTGCCTGGCTATGTTCATCTAAATAATTATATTGAATCTGACAGAAATCCCAATTGTAAGCATCTAAAAGCTGAATAAAAGTATCTGTATTTCCATGATAAGAGAATCCAACATTGCGAATTTGTCCATTAAGAACTTTTTCCTGCAACCATTCTATAACTCCTAATGTTTTTAACCTCTCCCATGTCTTCACATCAGTAAGCATATGCATAAGATAATAATCAATATGATCAGTTTGAAGTCTTTTTAATTGTTCACTAAAATACTTTTCTAAACTCTTTTGTGATTTAATCAAGTAATGTGGAAGCTTTGTTGCAATATATATTTTATCTCTGCAATTGTTTCTCTTTAGAATTTCACCTAGGGCTGCCTCACTGCCTGAATAAACATAAGCCGTATCAAAATAATTGACTCCATTATTTATTGCTTCCATAACTTCTTTTTCTGCTTTATCTATGTCAGTATTGCCGTTTCTTTTAGTAAATCTCATACAGCCATAACCTAATATAGATAACTCGTTTCCTTTTTTATCTTTTCTATACCTCATTTCTGAAGCTTTTTCTACTGACTCCATTATTATAATCACCTCACTAAATATATATTATATAATACATATGTTATAACAAATATAATTTTTTTAAACTTCAAGTATCATATACACGTCCAAAGAAAAAATACGCTTACGCTCGCTTTTTTCTCTAATTGCTCCACTTCCATAGCAAATATCATTATTAACTTTATCTAAGGCATCTTAATGGCGGAAAATGTTATATAATTACGCTTTTATGTTCTGTAATCTTAATCGGTTTTAATTTCTCTTACGTCATTATAGAACTTATACATTAAACCTGCGGTGGTAGCCTCTGCCATTGTTAGAACCATTGAAGTAATTATATGAAATCTAGCATGCTTATTTTTCACATGAGAATGCTTCCTGTATATATTTATAGCTCTTTTGCTATTAAAATTAATATATTGGTCTAGGGAACTAAAATATATTCCACCTTTTTCTATTTTGAATTCAGCATGATGAATATGAGTTCTAATTACCCAATTTTCATAACTTCTATGGTTATGTAATAGATTAACATTAGCATGCTGAGGAACTGTCAAATCTTGAATCAAATGACAGGCTGCACCTAAATAAAACATTGCTTTTTTAATATCACCATGGGAATATTCATTAAGTGCTTTGGTATAGTAAGATATACATTCTGTTTTTGCATTGCTGCTTCCGTATAATCCTTTATTCTTGTGTGGGTTATAAAAATGATTATTGCTTTTTAAATCTTGATCAGCCCAAACCACTCCTTCATTTATGTCATTTATGTATGACTCCATAAGCTCACGAGCTTCTATATGTCTATCATTTTTTAATATTATTACAGCTTGAGCATTTATGAATTTATGAACTGTACATTTAGTTTTAATTATTTTCTTCTTTATAGGATTTGCAGCCCTTAATATACTTTTGAATACATATGAATAAGATTTTTCTAAAGTATCCATAATTATCATTCCTATCGCTATATTTATAGTATAAATTATTATAAACATAAATTAAACTATTATCCATAAATATAATATATTTTCTAATGCTAGAATCCTATCTACTCTTTTATCTTCACTCCATTAACTCCTGCCTTAAAACTTTTTATAAACAAATCGAAAACACCTTTAATTAATTGTACATTCTCGAATTCCTTATTTAACTTAAGCACTTCAATTGCTGCTTCAATAGTACACAGTTCTCCTTCTGATGCGCCTCTTCTTAGCGTATATTCTGACTTATAAATTGGTTTTAGCGAAATTCTTGGTAGATTTTTCAAGTAACAACTCTTTCTAAATATCTTTTCAGCTTCTTTCCAGGTACCATCCAATATAATAAATGCTGGAGTTTTCTCTGAACTTCTATATTCAAACTTTTTTTCTGACAAATCCTCATTCTCTACAGGAAACAGTATATATGTTTCATAGTCTTCACTATTGATGTATTCAATTAATTTTTCAGGAGTATTTGTTCTTTCCCAAAGAATTAGTTCAGTTGATTTGGTATTCATCAATTTCAGCAATCTAGCTGTATTAGAAGATCTCTTAAATTCTCTTTCTGTTGATAATATTAATATCTTTGCTTCAGTCTTTATTTTAGGTGCAACATTGCAGATACAATTTATTATTGGTAATCCACATTTGTTGCAACTCTCATACAATTTCGTGATTTGCTTAACTTTAAATTTAGAATCCATCTTACCTCCTGGTTTATTTTCGTCAAAAACACCTTGTTTAATCAATTCAGTAAATACATTGTTATATTGTTGTTACTCTCAGTATTTTAAAATTTATTTATTCAATTTATCGGACCCTACCAATATAAATTCTGCTTATTATATTTGTTATTACATTCACTTTAAATATCACAACGTGCATTTTCATTCATTATATTAGTTTTATAATGAACATAAAAAGTGAATATAAAATATTAGAGAAAAACATGAATATAAATATTAAAAATATTACACCTGCAGAAATTAGTGATTTTTTCATTTTTTTAGTTTCTTGTCTCTTCCATTCATTTTGAATTATTTTTTTCTTTTTAGGCTTATATTTTTTAAACTTTATTATTCTATTATTTTTTCCCTCCAGCCTTAACTCTATATTTTTTAAGTACTTTTGAATAGTTTTATTATCATACCGTAAACCTAATGATTTTTGAAAACTTTCTTTTGCTCTTAATAAATCATTAGTATAGTAATAGCAGTATCCAATACAATTCAATGCTAATTCATCATCTTTATTAAAAGATAAATACCATTCCAAGTATGGCAATGCTTCATTAAAACGTCCACTTTCCTCTAAAATCTTTCCAATTAAAAGAGAACTATCAAAATCTGAATCATTTGTATCAAATGCTTCTCTTGAAAATTCTAATGCTTTAGCCAAGTGTCCGTTATCATAATAAAAATATCCTATTAATCTTAATAGTTCTGGATCATGTTTAAATATATCATAAGCTAAAAGTAAATATTTTTGTGTACTACTATAATTTTTCTTCTCTAATTCCTCATATGCCTTTTGCCTTATAGGCAGATATTCATCTGCTATTTCTGAATTTAATTCATCTAAATAATTGTATTTTAACTTATTAGGATTTCTAAGGTTCTTAAAAAATGAATCAACTTTATTTGCTGGATACTTATGATATAACTTTATTTCATCTTTATCCCAATTAAAATTATTCTTTAAAATCAGCCATATATCTGCTGGTAAATGTTTATTGTCTATGAGAAATTCAAATAATTCATCTTCTATTATTTGAAAGCTGTATGCATCCCAAACTACATCCATATTCAAAAGTTCTTCCCACTCCTTAGAATTTCTCCTTAAGGATATATTATTATATATTGTATTAAGTATGTTTAAAAATTCTCCTACACAATCTTTTAAACTTATACTTCTACCTGGCTTATCATTGCCGTCATAATCTATATACAAATCAGCTTTGAATTTTATTTTCTTATTAGCATATTTCTCATTTTCTAAAAGCGAAGTAGTTTCAACCGAATTATCTAAGCTTTCAGTTTCATTATTTTTATTCTTATCTCTTCTCTTTACATATTTTATTCCTTCATCATAAGCTTTTCTAAGCCTTTGATATCCTTCTGCATCATCTTCTGGATTATGAACTTTTAACAATTTAGCATAAGCTTTTTTTATTTCTTTAATATCACTATCATAAGATATTTCTAATACATTCCACCAATTCATAATTAACAACAAAGCTCCAATTCATCTAATTTCTAAATTAATTATTTAGTTTTTTCTAATTATTACTTTATAATTTATCATTTAATTATTATCAATTAAGTTGCCCTGCACTTTTCAGTATCATATCCATATTATAATAATTAGCACCAAGTTCTTTTGCTTTAAGTATCTCTCCTCTTGCTAAATCAAACTTTTTCATATTGTAATATACTACTCCTAAAAAATAATGCCCATCTTTTAAATCTAATTGTTCTAAATCATCTGAATAGTTAACAGCATCATCATATTTTCTTAAAAAGATATCTGAATTAATAATACATTTTAAAGCATAAGTGTTTATGTCCTTAGATGGATTTGATGACATAATTTCCTTAGCAGTTTTTTCAACCTGATTCCAATTTTGTGCTTTGGTATCTTGATCTAGTTGTGTCACCATCCTTATTATTTTATTTTGAGGATTATTAAAGCCCCATAAAACTGTTGATGACATTATTATAACTGCTAGTACAAAATAAGCATATCTATTAAAATACCATAATCTCTTTTTCGATTCATTAAAAATTACCGCAAAAATAAATCCTCCTATAAGCCCTCCCAAATGTGCAAAATTATCTATCCCAGATTTAGTAAACCCATAAAATAAGTTTATGCATATTACTCCAACTATGTTGTATCCTAATCCAGATTTAAATAATGCTGGTTTCTCTACACATATAAAAAGAATAGCTCCAAACAATCCAAAAATAGCTCCCGACGCTCCTGCTCCAGGATTTGAGCTAAATGCAAAACTAAATATATTACCTAAAATTCCAGCTGCAAAATATATAGCTATAAACTTAACCTTTCCAAAAATCTTTTCAGCAAGCATGCCTATTAAATATAATGTATAACAATTTAAAGCTGTATGAACTATGTTTACATGTAAAAATATAGGTGCTATAAACCTCCAATATTCACCTTGCAATATATGAGCATTTTCTTTGCCTCCAAGTTCTAATAGCAGTGTGTTATAATCTATCCCTGAATCCCATGAATATAACCCCATTAAAGCAAATATTAAAATATTTGAAGCAACTAATATATATGTAATTATTGGTTCTTTACTCTTAAATTCAATCTCAGTTTCCGTTTTCTTTTTCTCTACAATTTCTTCAAAGCTTATAAGTGAATTATCTCTCTCCTTATATTCACTAAAATACTTCTTTAAATGTTCTTTTACTTTAAATTCATCTTTTTTAGTTTTAAAATAATTCATAACACTTTGCTTTTCAAGGCTTACAACCATACTTCTTAAATATTTTCTCCATGCTACCTTATTAACTTGGTTATCCTTAATAAGCTTAACTTTCTCTATCGGTGGATCATTTTCAAAAATAAATATTCCAAAAGAATATACAAAAGTATTATTCTTAGTATTAAGAAAATTTTCTTTAACCTCTATAAAATATTGTTTTAGTTCTTCTTCTGAAAACAAATCCCCATTAACCAATTCCAATACAATCATTGTGCCAAAATGATCTTTCATCATCATATTATCTTTTTCATCTATTTTTATTTTATTATTCTCATCGCATAAGGGTATAAAATCCTTATATTGAGTAAAACTTTTCATTATTCCTTCAACTTCATCTTTATACATATAATACCCCTTTATTCCTCACCACTTAATAATCATAGTGCTCATTTATTTTAATTAACACTTATAATGTTAACTATTGAAATTCATATACCTTTTAACAGTTTTCAATTAATAAGTCTCCAGTATATCTAATTTCTCATTAAATATTTTCACGTTCTTTTCAATTAGCCTTGAGTCTTGAGTTGATAATATTCTTTCAAATTCAGTTAATAATTTTGCAATATACTCACGTTTTTCACCTAGGGCTTCTTCATATAATCTTTCGCCCCTTGCAAGCAGCAATCTATTTTCTGTTCTATCCCTTGGATGAATCTTTATATCTTTAAGAGTTTCCATACGCGCTTTTATTTCTTCTTCTGTCATTGAACCTGGCGCTTTTTCAATTATTAAAGTTTTCTTAACTCCTGTGCTCCTTACAGTAGCTTCTACTTCTAGGAGACCATTTATATCATAAGTATATCTCACATCAACCACCTGGTTCCCAGCTTTATCTTTTGGAATTGATACTTTAAATTCTCCAAGAGCTATATTATTTTCAACTTTCCTGCTTTCTCCTTGATATACCTTAATAGTCATAATAGTTTGATTATCTGCTATAGGCACTAGATCTTTAACTATACTTATTGGGACTGGTGAATTTCTTTCAATTATAGGCAGATAATATCCAGGCTCATATTTTTCGCCATCCACACGCTGAGCAACTGCTACTCCAAGAGTATATGGGCATATATCTGTTAACACTAATTCTTTAAGATCCGAGTTTTTTTCTTTTAACGCTGCCTGAATTGCTGCTCCAAGTGCTACTGTCTCATCTGGGTTTATGTTTGAAAATGGCAGCTTATTGAACATTTTACTGACTACATTTCTCACTAATGGCATTCTTGTACTTCCGCCAATTAAAATTACTGCTTCTATTTCTGATGGTGATATATCGGCATCTCTTAAAGCTCTTTCTACTGGATGCCTTAGCCTTAATATTAATTCTGTGCATAATTTTTCAAACTTAGCTCTATCTAATTTTACTTCATAGTTTTTTTCGGCTGTCATCAATGTCATAGCTGCAGTTTCATTATTTGACAATGTCTTTTTACATAATTCAGCTTGCTTAAATAAGGCTGATACAGTTTTCCTATCTAATTTATTTAAGTCCAATTCATTCTTTTCAATAAAATACTCAACAAGTACTTTATTAAAATCTTCACCGCCTAAGAAATTATCTCCAGCTATTGACTTAACCTCCATAACCCCTTCAAACAATTCAAGTATTGAAATATCGAATGTTCCTCCACCTAAGTCAAATACTAAAAATTGAGTCTCATCTTCTTCCTGATGAAGACCATAAGCTACCGCAGCTGCTGTTGGTTCACTTATTAATCTTTCAACCTTAAGCCCGGCAAGTTCACCAGCTCTTTTTGTTGCTTTACGCTGAGTATCATTAAAATATGCCGGAACACTTATAATTGCTTCTACAATCTCTTCATCTAAATATTCCTCTGCATCTTCTTTTAATCTTTTTAGGATAAACGAAGATAATTCTTCTGGTGTAAATACATAGGAGCCAATATTAAATTTTTTCTCTGTCCCCATAAATCTCTTAAAATTAGCAATTGTGCACTCTGGATGTGTAATAAGTCTTTCTTTTGCAACTTCTCCTATTAGAATCTCATTGTTATCATCAACACTAACTACAGATGGTGTTAAATGCTTGTTCAAAACATTAGGTATAATCTCTGCTTGTCCATCTTTCCAAATAGCTGCTAAACTATTTGTAGTTCCTAGATCTATTCCTATAATCGCCATAATTACTCCTCTATTTCTATCAAAATTTTTTATAACTATGTTTAGCTTATGTACTCATATATACTTTACTCAATTTCTAACCACATATTATGAGATTTAGCAGTTAATATTACTTATTTGTCACATATATTATTTAATATTTTATCTATTTCAAATACCATATTTCTAAATGTTATATTTAAGTTTTTTCGCATTTCATAATCATCACACCATATTCCATACTCCGGTATTCCAGTATGTACTTCATTAGCCTTATTCCAATCTTCTTTGATAAATTTAATCAATTCATCTGTATCTGTATAGTTCCAATCTACCCATATTTGAATATTGTGAAACATAGTTTCCAGAAATCTATAAAAATATGGTTTTTTACTATTTTTTTCATTTTCCTTAATGAAACACAATAATTGCTGTAGTATTACCTTTAAATCTAATAATAACTTTTGATCCAATATATACTCCCCTTTACAAATTAAATTGAATTAGCAAAACTTACAATAAAGCTTAAATAAATCCTAATTAATCAATTTTCTACTTTTATTGTAATTCTATTTATTGTTAATGTATATTATACTTTAGTATGATTTTGTAAATTAATCCATTATAATTCATATAAATCATAGGTATAAAAAGAGAGCTTACTTTCTATAAATTCTTGTTGTCGGTGCTAGTGTAGCTTTATGGACACCATTGAAAGAGAGACAGTCACCTAATTATATTAAATAATAGATATTTCACATAAATTTCACATTGAGACCTTATACTGCATTTGTAACCAGTTATTAACCGGTTGAATAGAATCATTTTTAATAATTTAAATCAAAAAATATTATATAACAAGGAGATATGATTATGAAAAAGAAAAAATTATTAGTAATTGCTATTGCAGCTATGGTTTCAATATCAAGTATTGTTCCAGCTTTTGCTGATGACACTACATCAACCCCAACAGCTACTGTAACTGCAGTTCAACAACAAACTAGTGCAAGTTCAGCAACTACACTTTCTAAACTTACTCAAAGAGCAGCTAAACTCGGCATAGACATTGCAGATTTAACTAATGATCAAGCAAGAGCTAAAATAAGGACAGCGGTTGCAGCAAAACTTGGAATAGACATAACAGGTCTTACTCCAGATGAAGCAAGAGCAAAAATTCAAAGCGCAAGAGCTGCAAAGCTTGGTGTTGATATTACAGGTTTATCAAATAAAGATGCAGCAGCTAAATTAAAAGTAGCCTTCGATACAAAAATTCAAGCTGAACTTGCTAACAGAGCAACAAAACTTGGTGTCGATATTACAGGTTTATCAAATAAAGATGCTAGAGCTAAATTAGACCAAGCAGAAGCTGCAAAACTTGGAATTGATGTAACAGGTCTTTCAAATGAAGAAGCAAGAATTAAAATCCAGGAGGCAAAAGCTGCAAAACTTGGAATCGATATAACAGGATTATCAATTCAAGATGCAAGTGCTAAAATTCAAGCAGCATATCAAGCTAGAAAAGAAGCTAGTCAAGAGAAAAATACAACAACTTCTACTACAACAGCCTAGTAAATTACTAAAAAAGAAGAGGCACTTTCAAATTAAAGTACCTCTCTTTTTTAATTACATTTTGTGTCATGTAAAAACTTAGTTTTGTTCTTCTAGCATAATATACTCGTTTCCTAATCCATGAGCTTTTCAAAACTACCAGTATTTAATAATGGTTTTAGTACAAAATATTGTGGTCTTGCAATTAAATTATAGCAGAAATGTATATTCCTCCCCATCAGCTGGTATTAATATATTAGAAGATATTCCTTTTTCATTAATAAAGTTTCTTAATTCCTTTCTAGATAATGTCCAATGATTGAATGCTTCCATATGGCTGGCAATAATTTTTGCATTAGGTGCTGCTTTATAAACTTCATAAATATCATCTTTCCCCATTACTAAAGGGTTACTATCTAGAAATTTATTATTTCCACTGTTTAAAACAATAACTTCAGGCTTATATGCATCAATTATCTCTTTAACTCCTTCATACCATACTGTATCTCCTGCTACATATAAAGTTTTTTCATTTAAATTTCTAAACACAATACCACATACATTTCCCATAAATTTCAGTATCTCTCCAGTTCCATGCTGTCCATTTGTTTTCGATAATTTAATAGAATCAAATGTAGTATCTTCTTTTAAAACTTCAATATTTTGAAAACCACTCTCCATAAGTTCCTTAGCATCTACTTTATCTTGTACAAATATTTTCATATTCTTTGGTAATACTTTTTTAGCAACATCATCAAAAATGATCTCTATGTAAATGTGTTACCACTACAGCATCTACACTTATAATTTCATCAATTGTTGTTGAGAGATCTACTACTGGATTAAATTGCTCCTGCCTTACTGTATTAGGATAGGGTGGATATGTTCCTTTCTCCGCCAAAACCGGATCAATTAAGAACTTCTTTCCAGCATATTGAACAATTATTGTAGCATTTCGAATTTGCCTAATCTTCATAATCACAACTCCTTCTTTTTTATCCACGTACATTTTATACTATATAAAACATAATTTACATAAATAAAATCAAGTCTTTTTATAATTTTACTTGAATAATGAAAGTAATTATGAAGCCGCCTTATTAAATTAAGTGTAATTTGTTTTTACATTTTAATTTATGCTTATAATAAAGAATTTAAGATTCTATACTGTTTATGTTGTTTCATTGATAATAATAGTTAATCTATAATTTACATAATTATTTAATTCCACCAAAAATTCATCTAGAATTTCATTAGAAGGAAATTTACATTCAAGGAGGTAACAGCCCTCACCACTGATTTTATAATTATGAATTATATAGTTTTCTTGTGAACTTACAAAAGATAGATACGGCTTATGATGCGTACTTTTCGTATAAATATTTAACATTACATGAATAGATATTCCTAATTTCGCTTGATTAACTTTAATTGTATATCTCTCAATAACTCCTGCATCTTCCAATTTAGCAACCCTTAATGCTGCTGCTTGACCTGTCAAATGCACCCTTTCCCCAAGCTCTTTCATAGTTATACGGCTATTCTTAGACAATTCCGTTAAAATAAGTTTATCTGTATTATCTAACATTTTTTCAATTCCTTTCAGTATACTTAGATAAAGCAGTTATCTTACTGACACATATTTATTGCCTTCTATATAAAATCTCCAAAGATAATCCTTTGCCTCTCCAGCATAATCAATTCCCACGCGCTTGGAATGTATTATATTAAATTTTTCATTTTCTCCTTCTTCTATATATAGGCTGTCTCCACATAAATCTTCTCCATTTAAACCTTTATCAATTAATAATGCTTTGCATAACTTACCCGGACCATTAGTTAAGCCCTTTATTTGACTTTTAGTTAATTGATCATATAATTTTTTAAATCTATTTTGTGCCATCAAATCTAACCCTTCTAATGGTTCAAGAGCTCTTATTAAAACTGCCTGAGGATTTCCTTCTCCCATAGTAACTACGTTAAAACAATAGTGCATACCATAAATTATAAATACGTAAGAAAATCCTGGTCCTCCATACATAATCTCAACTCTTGGAGTTCTTTTTCCACCATAGGAATGTGCAGCTCTATCTGTTATTCCCATATATGCCTCTGCTTCAACAATCTTTGCAGAAATCCTCTGCCCATTAACTTCATGCACAAGTACTTTTCCTAAGAGCTCTTTTGCAACTATTACTGAGTCTCTATTAAAAAAATCTCTATCTAATTTTTTCATATTTAATGGCTTTCCTTTTACCATATTAACTTTAATTGGCATATACCATTCCTCCTGAAACTTTATACTTAATACATATATTACACATTAAATATATTAAAGATTTAGTATTATTTCAAGGAGTATTATATACATATTTTTTTTTAATATATACAAAATTAAGAAAATCCTGCATTATAATATCCACTCTAGATCTTACTAATGGATTTTAATCACTTCTTTATATCCGATGGAGGCACTCTATACTTTTTCTTAAAACTCTTAGAAAAATGAGCAACATTTTCAAAATTATATAACAAAAATACCACAAATTATTTTTTATACTGCGGTATTTCAATACATTATTCATTCTTTCAGTTATTATATTAAATAATAATAAATATAAAATCTTTTCATTTTCCAGCATACTATCATTCATTTATCAAGGAACATCGTTCAAATTTTAAATTCTATTAATTATTCATATACATCGACCACATCAGAGAGCGGTTAATGAGGCCGATGCTATTACTGACATTAAGCTATTACATCATCATGATTAGTACTTATAATAACATTATGCCATTGCTGAATTTCTTCTTCAAAATCTTTTACCTTATTTCTGAAAATATCAATTGTATCACTTCCAAGAGGCAAATGAACTGGAGGCTTGTTAACCTTGGATATACTTAGAATAGCTTGTGCAAGTTTTGCAGGATCTCCAGGTTGCCTTCTATTTAATTCTCCTACTAATTCTCTCATCTTACCTACATTTCCTGAATAATCATCAATTATAGCTACTGAATGAGCAAGAGATGTTTCGTCTAGGAAGTTTGTTCTAAAGAAACCTGGTTCTATAGCAGTTGCATAAATTCCAAGAGGTGCAAGTTCCATTGCCAATGTTTCAGTTATACCCTCAACAGCAAACTTTGTTGATCCATATAATCCCCAGCCTTGATAACCACTTAGACCTCCTCCTGAGGACAAGTTGATTATATGACCAGAACGCTGCTTTCTCATATATGGAAGAACAGCTCTAGTTACATTTAAAAGTCCAAATACGTTGACCTCATAAAGTCTCTTTACTTCTTGTGAAGTTCCTTCTTCTACAGCACAAAGTAAACCATAACCTGCATTATTCACTAGTACATCTATTCTACCAAATTTCTCAATTGCCTTTGCTACTGCCTTCTTTGCCTGCTGCTCATCCGTTACATCTAAAAATGTTATATAAACATTTTTAGGAGTTCCTAGCTTTTCAATTAAATCCATTCCCTTCATGCTTCTAGCAGTTGCAACCACCTTATCTCCTTCCGCTAACGCAGCTTTGGCAATCTCGAATCCAAAGCCTCGAGAAGCACCTGTAATAAACCATACTTTTTGTTTTGTCATTTTACATCTTTCCTTTCTCATCAGGTTCTATAACTTATGGGATTATAATAACAAAAATCTCTTATTAAAGCTTTTCTCTACGGTTCATTTTATTTGTCAATTAAGTTCATAAATAAATTTAATATTTTAACTAATAAAAAAACTGGCTGCTTTTATTTTTCAACCAGTTTTTATTTCCTATATATATTTTTATCTTTAGTAGCTATAATATTATGTATTTAAGCGACATATGCCTTATATGGTAATCGAACAGCAACTCCTGTTTCATCCGCTTTATATTGTGTATTATTAAGAGGAGGATTACCTTGAAATATATTTAATCCTATTGCATAAATAGCATTTGCCATATCCAATGGATTTTGAATAACCGAACCCGTCATATACCCTTTCTTTATTAATTCCTGAGCTTCAGCTATTGCATCTACACCGACAACTGGAATTGTTTTCATTTTATCTCCTTGATTATAACCATGACTTTGTAACGCTTCAATAGCGCCTATTGCCATTTCATCATTGTTAGCAATTATCGCCTCTATTCTTCCATCATACTGTAGGAACAATGAATTTACAGCGCTTTGAGCTAAATCTCTTCTCCAATCGCTAACATTTAATGCTAGTTGCTGAGTTTTTATTCCAGCATTATTAATTGTTGACACAGAATATTGTGTTCTCTCCTGTGCCTCTATACTGCTACGCTCCCCTTGAAGCATAATATATTCCAATATTCCATCATTGTTTTTATCAATAAAACTTCTATCAGTATTCCATAAATTCACTAACATTTGTCCTTGCAATGCACCTGCCTCTCTTGCGTCTGTTCCTACATAAAAGGATTTAGGGTAGGCTTTAATTGGATCTAATGCCACTGGTTCTCTATTAAAAAAAATTACAGGAATTCCTCTACTTTTAGCCATATCTATAACTTCTTGTGTAGCTAGTGTATTAGCTAAATTTACTAATAGAATATCCACGTTCTCATTCTTAATTATGTTGTCAATCACTTCATTTTCAATTGATTGATTTCCTTTTCCATCATAAAATTTAAATTCAACTTTTCCTGAATTTTGTTTTTGAATTTCCTCTAAGCCTTGTCTCACTAAAGAAATAAATACATCTTCAAAATTATATAGTACTACACTCACCGCTATAGGTCTTTGCCTAAATAAATCTATTCGAGCATTAACTATTCTATTTTTACCTATTGGCATTATTGATAGTAATATAATTACAGCTTCTAAAATCACTAACATTCTCCTCAATGTGCGCATCTGAAATCCTCTCTTTCGCTTCTTATAGGATAATATTAGTATTATCAATATCAGATTATATTATCTATTTTCCATAAACTTATTTATTATAAATCTTAAAATTATTAGATAATACGATATTTTAGTTAATCAATCGATAATCTGTTTTATTAGTTTAACTGTATCCTCAATATTTTCATTATTATTTATCACATATTCGCATTGGACTATTTTAAAAATCTCTCTATCATACTCAATTCTATATTTAACACTTTGAGGCTCTCTTTTTTTCAGCATCCTGCGTCGCCTCCCCTCTTCATCTACTTTAATATAAATAGCTACTATTTCTGCATCTTTAATATCATTTTTAAGCTCTTTAATACCATCTGGGTCAACTATATATAAACTAGTACCTTTATTTTGATATTGCTCTTTTGTTGCCCAATAATGATTGTTGTCAAAATATGTGTGAGCTATAATTCCATTCTTTAAAATTTCTTCTTTAGAGAAATCATTAATATCAAAAACTTCTGGTGCATGCTCAACAAATATATGACCTTTTTCATTTTCAAATCTTGGTTTTCTCGTTGTATAACTTTGTATATAGTTATATCCTTCTTTTTCTAAAAGTTCTGCTATAGTGCTTTTCCCGCTTCCTGATTCACCTACTAAGCATATTATCTTATCTCTCATAGTTTAAATCCTTACTTTCATTCAATTTAAATAAAGTTTTTTTGTTTATCTATAGTATTACCTAATAAAAAAATCGCAAATTCACTTTTTATTATGAATATGCGATTCTACATTTCATTAAGTAATATTTTTTATTTCTATAAGTCGTCAACATCCTGTTCTTCACCGTATCTAACAGTTCCTTCTGAACTAAAAGTATCATTCTGGTCTCTTTCAATAAAATATCCGTCATTAGGCTCCTTTGATGGCTTAGCATAACTTGAATGAACATTTGTTAACCTTTTAGTGTTTTTTCTTTTTATCATAATGGAATACCTACTTTCATTAAAATATAGTAATTTTAGTATTCCTCGTAATAAAAATAATATTTCATATATACATTGATATTGTTATTGTATATCAATCTAAGTACATTATTATAACTTTCTTCCCATGATAATTTCATCACGATATGTTCCATCTTTAAGTTTATATGCATTTTTCACATTTCCCCAAACCTCAAAACCATACTTTTTATATAAACTTTTTGCTTTCTCATTATCATAAAACACACCAAGTTCAATTTGTTCATACCCCATTTGTCTTGCTTGTTCGATTACTTCTTTGATAAGCGCATTTCCAATACCATTATTCCAGTACTGTTCTTTTATAGAAATTCCAAATACTGCTCTATGTTTAAGCTTAATATGATTTCTTACACAATTAATTCCTACATTGCCTGCAAATTTATTGTTAATAAATGCGGCAATCATCATATCTGTACTACTGCTTAGGCTTTCCTTAAGAAGTTCTGTTTCTTTATCAATTGTTATATTGATTTCTTCAGGATATCTAACCATAAAGTATGTTTCCTCTGATGTCATTTTTAAATATTTAATCATTTCTTCCGCATCATGTTCATCTGGACTTCTTAAAATGCATGTTGTTCCGTCTTTCAATTCTACTTTTTTTTCTCCAAATTTCATTATGATTTCCTCCCAAAATTATAACTTCCACTTTGGCTAATTATAGCATATTTTCAAATATACCACTATTCGTTTTTTCAAAAAATATTGTTTTTATTACTTCAAGGCTTAAATATTGTAATTGAATTTGTTATCATCCTGACCCAATAGAATACTATAATATATTCATAAACATTGATAAAAAAGTTTTTTCATAAATATTTTCCCTATTAAATAAATATACAAAGAAGGCATAATTTAAAAAATAACAAGTCAATTTGTTTCCTTGCCTGATGAGAAATATCCATAGCAACTTTGGACTTGCTATTTATTTTCATGTGCCTAAAGAGTAACATATTCTCCGTACGATATGTTACTCTTTAATAAAGAACAAACTTTATACTACTTAATTAAATTCACTGAGTTATATAAATGCGATAGCCACTAGTATTATTAGTACTTGGTATTGAAACATTAATTGCTCCATTAGATACAGCATAGCTCTTTGAAGAAACTAAAGTTGTGCCGCTTACAGGAGTGTCTTTACTTGTCCAATCTACTTTTTCCACTTTAACATTTGCCGTTGAACCAATAAAAGATGGTATATTTTTTATATTCACATTAATAGTTCCATCATTAACACCGCCTAAAAGTATACTTACATACTTAGTACTTGAATCAACACAAGCGAAACCATCGACTCCATTGCTATTATCATTTGGAGGTGTTACATTAACCATATTGCCAGTCATATCACCATACCATTTATAAAACCACCATCCAGCACCTTTTTGTGTATCAGATGCCATAAGACTTCCTAATCTCCCAGGTGCACCTGTCCACCACCACGAAATACAAGCTGAATCTACTTTATTTCGTTCAAATTTAGCAATAAAAGGTGCTGATGCTCCTGGTTGTCCCTCTGCATAATGACTACTATCACAATATTCATTTATTGAAATTTTCTTTTCTGATATTCCAAGTGCACTTTCTATTGCTTTCAGATCTTTAATGTTTCCAGAGATATTGCTGCTTCCTCCAAGTTCATGCCAGCAGATTACATCTGGAATACAATTATTAGTCTTACAAAAACTAAGGA
Source organism: Bacillota bacterium (assembly GCA_023435985.1). Classification (GTDB taxonomy): domain Bacteria; phylum Bacillota; class Clostridia; order Clostridiales; family Clostridiaceae; genus Clostridium. Next base: position 17,190 of record JAEZKY010000134.1, read on the forward strand.
AATCATTCATTCTGCTATGATTGTAGTAAGAATACGAAGGCCCTACAATCTGAGCATTTGAATCCAAAGAACGTATTAATTTATAAGTTTGAAGCCACATATCATTAAAGCTTACTGTAGTGCTTGTCCACGTACCATCTGGCTCATTCCATATCTCATAGCCATAAAAATCAGAATATCCTGACGCTTTCTTTTGATTGATCACATTAGTAACCTTACTAAGCCAGTCATTCATGTTTGTAAAAGCATAAGGCCACTTTGGATATATATCTGCTAATCTAATCATAACTTTTCCAGTTGTATTACTAAGTCTTCCAGCCACTGGTATAGCAGCTCCTATAGGTTGCTGATTTTGTGATCCAGCTAAAGCTGGATTTGTGAAAATATTTGGCTTAAGTGGTGCTACAAACTGTGCTATGTCACTTGGTTTACTCTCAGTAACTCCATAGAGCGAGCCACTTGCGCAATGAGTTACCCCTCTAATTGTAGTTCCACAATCTACAGTTAAAGTGCTGGCTGCAAAAGCTGGCTTTACAGGAATTGCACCTGCTACTAAAATAAGCGCCAAACCTAATGTCATACTAATAAATCTTTTTTTCATCATCATTCCTCCTTGTCTTATTAAATTTATTTAGAGTTTTTTTAAGTCCTTAGCACTTAGTACCTCCACCTTCTCTCCTTAAATTATCATCTATCAAAATACTATAATTATTGATTAATAATTTATAATATTTGATATGTATACTACATTATTTCTCCTGCAATATATTAATGTTATAGAGTACTAGTTTCCCTTATAAACATATCTTTAACAAAATAAAAACTTAAATTTACATATACTAAAATTAAATAGTAATAGGAATGTCCGCCTCATCTCTAAGAAATAATGGTATTCTCTCTAGCGGAGCATGACAATCAATCCATTGTCCACCATTAAATATTTTTTCTGAACTTACCTCCTTCCACTTAGCCCCTTCTGGCAAGTATACCTTTTTCTCCCTCTGCCCTTTATAAAGTATTGGTGCAACAAGAATGTCACCTCCAAACATATATTGATCTGTAATATCAAAGCAAAGTTTATCTTGAGGAAAATCATAAAATAAAGGCCTTATAACTGGGGTTCCTTTCTCATGTGCTTTCTTCATTATTTCAGTAATATAAGGCTTCATTCTTTCACGAAGAAGTATATATTTCTTAAAAATTTCATAGGCTTCATCACCATAGCTCCATACTTCATTTGCTGCCCCACTGGCACATAAGCCACCTCCACTTATTCCAAGAGGCTTAAAATGCGGTTCACGATCTCCATGTAATCTGAAAACTGGGCAAAAGGTTCCATATTCAAACCATCGAATTATGCATTCTCTAAAATCAGGATCATCTGGATTTCCACCATGAAATCCCCCTATGTCGGTTGTCCACCATGGTATACCTGCAATTCCCATATTAAGTCCAGCTGCAAATTGATTTCTTAGCGCCTCAAAGCTCGAATCAATATCCCCAGACCATACAAGAGCTCCATAACGCTGGCTTCCCGCCCATGCACATCTTAAAAGATTGATTATATTTTCCTGACCTTCTTTCTTCATACCATCAAAGAAAGTCTTTGCATACATAACTGGATAGATATTTCCTATCTGCTCATTTGGACCTAAATAATACCTATAATTATCAAAGTCATAAACTGAATACTCTGGTTCAGCTTCATCCAGCCAGAATATTTTTATACCCTTCTCATAGTAGTTTTTCTTAGCGGTTTTCCATACAAAGTCACGTGCCTCTGGATTTGTCGGATCATAAAAGACTGTGTTTCCTAAGAAATCCATTGTAGTTCTAATTCCTCTATCAACTCCTACTAAGTAACCTCTTTCAAGCATCTTATTATAATTCTCACTGGTTTTATCTACTGTTGGCCAAATAGAAACCATTAATTCAATCCCCATATCATTGAGTTCTTTTATCATGCCCTCAGGATCAGGCCAGTAATCTAAATCAAATTTCCACTCACCTTGCTTTGGCCAATGAAAGAAATCAACTACTATAACCGAAATTGGAATTTCCCTTTTCTTATATTCCCTAGCAATATCTAACAGCTCCTCTTGAGTTTGATATCTCAATTTGCATTGCCAGAAACCCATAGCATGTTCTGGCATCATTGGTACTGTTCCAGTAACCTTTGCATAAGCTTCTTCTATTTCTGCTGGAGTATCTCCCGCTGTTATAAAGTAATCTAATTGCTTGGTTGAACTTGCTATCCATTCAGTAATATTTCTTCCAAATGCCACTTTTCCAATGGCTGGATTATTCCATAAGAATCCATAGCCTAAGCTAGATAATGCAAAAGGAACACTAGCCTGTGAGTTTCTATGAGCAAGCTCAAGAACGCAGTTTTTTAAATCTAAGTTTGGCTGCTGATATTGTCCCATACCAAAGATTTTTTCCGTAGGATTTGATTCAAATCGCATGGTTAGAGTATAATCACCGCCAATAATAGGTTTAAATTCACGTGCTTCTATATTTAATGCGCTGCAAAACTTATTTACATTATTTCTATTTCTTACATACTCTTCCAAAAGAATATCACCTTTTTGATTATAGAAAGTTATTTTCCCTCCTGAATCAATATGAGCATGAATTTTTCCATTTTCAATGGATGCTTCATTATCATCAATCTTAATCTCAACTTTACAGCTTTCTTGTGGCAACAGAGCCCAATCATTATTTATAAATTCTGCCTGTTTTGTACTGCGTATACGAAAGCTATTTTCACCCCAGGGCTCAATTTGCAATTTTTCACAATCATACTTACGTACTAATATATTTCCTTCAACTTTAAAGAAACTATCTTCTAGATTAAATTCATTCTTGTCCATATATTCTCTCTCCAATCTTAATAAACTTTGAATCTTTATATGAAATTTCCTTCTTAGATATTATGAATAGATTTTTTATAAGTTTATGCTTATCCTTTAACAGCACCGTTAGTCAAGCCTCCAATTATATACTTTTGAAGGAATATGAAAATTAAAACAACAGGTAGAACTAAAAGTACTCCATAAGCCATTATTGAATTCCATTGTATTCCATACTTACCCATAAAATTATATATGCTGGCGGTCATTGTTCTCTTTTCTGGACTGGTTAAGAAAGTAAGAGAATAAGCTAAATCTCCCCAGGCATATAAAAATGAAAAGGCTCCTGTCATTATAAGTCCTGGATAAGATATTGGAAGCATGATTTTAGTAAATGCTGTGAAGGTGTTGCACCCATCAATCTTTGCTGAATCTTCAAGTTCTTTTGGCAGTGCAAGAAAGTAAGTTCTAAGAATTAGAACCACAAATGGTACTGATATAGTCGCATCCGATAATATTGGAGCCCAAAGAGTATCTAAGAGTTTTAAATTCTTATATACTAGGAACATTGGCGTTAACAATAATGCTACTGGAAGCATTTGTGTTACTAAGAATATTAAAATAAATAGCTTTTTCCCCCTCATTCTAAACCTTGCTAAACCATATGCTGCAGGAATAGCCAATATACACGCTAAAACCATTGAAGTAAAAGCAACTTTGCAGCTATTAGTAAAGGTTACCAATATACTGCTCTTACCTATAAACTGATCTGTATAGCTGCTAAAAGTAAATTCTTTAGGTATAAAAGTTGGAGGTGACGCAAAAATTTCTGCATTAGTTTTAAAGGAGCTTACTACAATCCAATATATTGGGAAAAGCATTATACAGGCTACAATAACTGATATACAACATAATATTATATTTTTTTGTTTATTCTTAAGAATAATCTTCTTCATCAATCCATCACCTCATCTTCCTTTATTAATTTAAGGTATCCTAAGCTTACACAGAACAGAATTGCAAATAATACGTTAGCAACAGTGGCACCTTTGCTAAATGAAAATTGTGTAAAGGATAATTTATATGCAAAGGTTGACATGAGCTCTGTACTATTAACCGGCCCTCCATTTGTCATAACAAATACTAAATCAAAAACTTTAAAGGTATAAATAAATCCAAGCACTAATACTGATAAAATTGCTGGTCTTAAGGCTGGAATGGTTATTTTGAAGAATCTTTGGAATACATTAGCTCCATCAACTTTAGCTGCTTCATATAAACTATAAGGAATATTACTTAATCCAGTGGTTAATAACAGCATATTAAAAGGGATTCCAACCCATGAATTTGTTAAAATTACTGATAACATAGAAGTTTTACTATCAATAATCCAGCCTATTGGTTGTGATATCAAATTAAATTTCATGAGTAATTCATTTATTATACCTCCGCTTGTACTATACATAAATTTGAACAATAATGCAGTTACTGTCATTGGTACAAGATAACTTACTACCATAAGTCCTCTAATAGGTTCAGAAAGCTTAAATTTTAAGTTAAAGAGTAACGCTAAGCCTAATCCTATGATAAATTGAATTGATATGCTTCCAATAGTGAAAACTAAAGTGTTCCAAATACTTATTGGCATTGCAGGATCCTTAAACACTTCAAGGTAATTTTCTATTCCAACAAAAGGCTTAACAGACTTGCTAAAAGTCATTACATTTACATCATGAAAACTTAATATAAAATTATATATAATGGGGTATCCCACAAAGGCCAGCATAAATATTAGTGCCGGGAACACAAATATGTACCCTTTTCTTTCTTCCTTAATGAATTCTTTACTATATTTATTTTTCAAAACTATTTCCACCTGCCTTGCTTAAATTTCAAGGTGCCCTTTACTAAACTTCAAGGCACCTTGAATTCTCTAATTTATTTTAATACTGCATCAATCTTAACTTGTGCATCTTTTGCTGCTTGTTCTGGTGTTTTTGCATTTGTAAAGCTTTCTTGTAATGCAGTAGACATTGCATCTGATATTTCAGGCCATTTTGGATGTGGACCTCTTGGCATAGCATATTGTAGTTCATCCAAAAATACACTCATAATTGGATCTTTAGTTATTTTATCATCGTTTTCAGCAACATCCTTTCTAGATGGAATGTATCCAAAATCAGCACAATATTCAATCATATTATCTTTTTGCTGAGTATATTTAATAAAATCCCAAGCTTCTGCTTCATGATGCCCTTTAATAATTCCCCAGTTTTCTCCACCTAAATCTGATGCAAATACTTTATCTTTAGGAATCTTTACAACTCCCCAATTTAAATTTGGCGCATCCTTCTTAACGGTGTCTATAATCCATGGACCATCTGTAATCATTGCAGCTTTATTAGTTACAAATTGCTTTTCTAAGTCATTTTGTGTCCAGTTTATAATTTCCTTGCTCATTGATCCATCTTTTATAAGATCAGTAAGATACTGAAGAGAACTTATACCAGCTGGACTTCCAATTTCATTAAATTTTGCTCCTGTTGAAAGAATCCATGGAAGATATTGAAAAGTTCCTTCTTCATTTTTTGGAGTAGCTATAGCTAATCCATAAGTATCTCCATTTTTTAATTTCTTAGCTGCAGTCTTTAACTCATCAAAGGTTGTTGGCGGCTCAACTCCGGCAGCACTTAGCATGTCCTTATTATAAAATAAGGCTAAATCATTACTTCCAAGTGGTATTCCATAGTATTTACCATCCAACTGGCATGAGGAAATTGGTCCTGGATAAAACTGATCTTTACCATCATAAGAATTTATCTTATCTGTAATATCTGCAAATAATCCCATTGCCGAAAAAGAAGCCATATCTGGGTTATCAACTAAGCCAATATCTGGTAGTTTGTCTGCAACAAGTCCTATTGTAAACTGCTTAGTAAGTTCAGCTCTTGGTACAAATTCCACCTGAACTTCTACCTTATCTTGAGATTTATTATATTTATCAGCAAGATTCTCCATAGCCTTTTGTTGTTGTTGCCCATCAAAATAATGCCATACTGTAAGGGTTGTCTTTCCAGATGAATCAGTTTTAGTATCTGAAGTGGTGGTACTACTATTTCCACATCCAACAAATATACCTGCTGTCATAACCACAGCTGTCAAACAGCTTAATAATGCCTTAGTCTTTTTCATTTAATTTTCCTCCTAAATTTCTATCTATAAAAACGTTTTCTGTATTTTTATATTAATCCTTAGGAATACATTTCCATATTCCATTATCATAAAAAAAGTGTAAAATTATGATATAAATTTTACACTTTTAATTTAATAGAATTTCATATATTCTTTTGGAGCCATCCCCGTAAGCTCCTTAAATACTTTACAGAAATACTTAGAATCACTATATCCTACCTGTTCAGCCACTTCATAAATCTTTATTTTTTTACCTGTCAATAACTTCTTTGCTTTATCTATTCTGAATTCTTTTAAGTAATCTGAAAAGCTTTTTCCAAGTTCCTTTGTAAATAGCCGGCTTAAGTATTCAGGCGTTATATTCATTCCATCTGCTATCTCCTCAAGAGAGACTTTATCATTATAATATTCCTTTATATAATTCATGGTTTTTCTTACAATTAAGGAATTTACTCTAGTTCCTTCATAATTTCTTTTACATACTTTATCAATTACACGATCTAATTGTTCTTTTAATTCATTAAAAGTGCAGCTATCTTTAATGCCATCTAAAATACCTTCATTTCCGCATTCAATATACATATCATTATTAACGCTCTTGGAAACCGTTAAAATTGAAAAAATATATTTGCTGCAGATATCTATTACCTGATCTGGATCATAGATATCTGCTTTCAAATATGAAATAAAGTTCTTGTTAATATCAATTAATTTTACTCGATCATTGTTTTTTATTGCTTTTAATACTTCATTATCTATTCTTATTGGGTAATTGCAATGATTTATTTTTAATTTAGATATCATCTCTTCATAAATTATTTCATCATTTCCAAGTACAATAGGCCATCTAGATAACTTTTGAATTTTATTAAGAGAACTTTCAAGTTTCTCTAAATTATTTAAATTAATAAGACTAATGGTAATATCAGATAAACCACTTTTTCTTAAACTAAATAATAAATTGTACTTCAACCTTTTTATAAATTCAACCAATGTCACTTGTGTGCTTACGAATATGGGTAAATACTTATATTCTTTTATAATTGAATAATAAAAATTTTCAAGTTTATAATTTTTCATAAAGTTATATATTTCTTGTACTATAACTTCACTTCTTTCTTGATCTCTATCTCTTAAATATAAATTTACAAGATATAAGCTTTCATTCTGCTTTATATTTTCTTCAATAGCTTTATAAAACTCCTTCAAACCTGTACCCTTATTCAATAGTATTTGTTCTAAGATTTTTTCTTTAGGTATATGCTTTCCAAAGAGCAGCATCTCTTCTTTTTTCAAACTTAATTTTTTTTCAATCTGCTCCATGCTAACCTTTAAATCACTATAAGTTATTGGTTTCAATAAATATTCTTCCACTCCAAGTTTTATACCTTTTTGAGCATATTTGAAATCTGAATATCCACTTAATATGATAACATATGGGTCTTGTCCATTTTCTTTAATCTTCTCAAGCATGTCTAATCCATTAAGCTTTGGCATTTCAATATCAGTAAAAATAAGATCTGGTTTATGCTCTTTGGCAAAAGTCAAGCCCTGTTCCCCATCAGAAGCTTTTCCACAAACAATATAGTTATTATTAATCTTTCCAAGTAAATTTCCTAATCCTTCTCTAGCATTAATCTCATCTTCTACTATAAGAATCTTCATAAATCTCCCTCCCAAATATCAAGACACTCTCAAAAGTGATAAATCAATATTCTTATCTACTATCTTATTTCATATTCCTAATGGAATGACTAATATAATTGTAGTTCCTTCTTTTTCTGAACTTTTGATTTCAAATTTAGCAGCTTCTCCATAATAAATTTTTATTCTATCGTAGACATTCCTTATGCCTATATTTTCGTCCTCATCTTTTCCTAATTTTATGTTATTTATTATTTTTTCAAGCTTTTCTTTTTCAATTCCATTTCCATTATCACTTACTATAATCTTAATAAAAGCGTGTTGAAATTTATCTATATCAACTTTTAATTTTCGTCCACTATCATAACCTTTAAACCCATGGATAATAGAGTTTTCAATTAACGGCTGCAAGATTAATTTATGAATTTTATAAGTTAAAACGCTTTCATTAACCTTTAGCTCTAGCAAAAAACTATTATTAAATCTAAGCTGCTGTAAATATACATATTTTTTGAGCCACTCAACTTCATCATAAATAGCCACCTCTTTATTTATGTCACCTATGCTATACCTTAGTATCTTTGCAAAATTCCCAATAGTATCGCTTACTTCATAGTTCTCATTTTTAATTGCCATCCAATTTATACAATCTAAAGTGTTATATAAAAAATGCGGATTAATTTGAGCAACTATTGCTTTTATCTCTGCTTCTCTTCTCTTATTTGATAATTCAATAATATAGTGATTTTGATCCTTTATATCTTTTACTAAAATATTTATAGTTGATAACATTTCATTAAATTCGTCACCTATGAAGGCTAATTCATCTTCAGTATTAAGTTCTATTTTTGTATTAAAATTTCCCTTCTTAGCTTCTTTCATTCCATTAACAATAATCTTAACTGATTCATAAAACTTATTTGAAAATATTATAATGATAATCATTACAATTACAACAATTGCAGCTAAAAATGCAAAAGTTAAATTCCTTAATAGATTGACTTCCGAAAATAAATTATCCTTGTCAACAATATTGATTACCTTCCAGCCAGCACTATCTATTGAAATACTACTGACAGAAATGTTCTTGTTTGAAAAACTAGGTATTGAATAAATTAATTGACTAATATTTTCAGCGTTTTCTTTATCACTTATTTTTCTGCTAGAATACTCTTTAACATAAGTCCCAATATATTTTTTATCTTCAAATGATATAATTCTTCCATGACTATCAACAATTACAGAGCACATATTTATTCTGTCTTTAGGAAAATTTTCTTTATCCATTTCCACATTACATATATCAGACAAGACTTGCTCATCAAAACTCATGATAATTATCCCCATCTCTTCTTTACTTCTTATGTCTCTTACTTTTAATCCCATATGAAACATATATTCAGACTTGCCATCAATATAGCTATTGGCCGTTGTAGGTAATATAACTGGTGTATTGCTATTTAAAATTTCAGTATAAATTTCAGCTTTAGTATCCTCACTATACATATCCCATACTCTATTATTTATGCCTATATTTCTTTTATCATAATATACATTTCTTCCATCAACTCCAACAAATGTTATAGCTCTGATTTGGCTCCTTGAATATGAGTAAGATCCAAAAACTTCTCTGATTTTATTAATAGAAGCTGCCTTTTCAAATTCATCTCCTTCATTAAACATTTTCTCTAGGTCTAGGCAGTCATTATCTGCTGCCATTCTATATAAAATATCTTTATAATAATTCATATCTGTTTCTATATTAGTTTTTATGTAAAATAAATTTCTATCTGTAAGACTTGTGATTTTCTTCTCAAGATAATGTTGTGATAGCTTGTACAGAAATATTTGACTAGAAATCATTGGTATAATTGAAATAATTACGAATATACTTAATAACTTGGCTTTTATGCTATAACGTTTCCAACTTGAATAATGCTGAATAATATTTTTTATATAACCAAAAAATTTCATATCACATCTCCTAGAACATTATGGATTTATTGGATAAATAATTTTACAGCACTCCATTCTTCTAATTAATATATATATATTATATTCCATTTTTTTACTATTAATCAATAAGGATTCTTAAAATCACTAGTTTTATAAAACAAAAAAATAGTATTAGCCTATAAATTTGCTTTCATATTCTTAATTTAATAGTCATAATATCTAATATATAAAATTATTGTTGGGTAGGTGCAGTAATGACATTTCTAGATGGTTTTAGTCCTGAAGATTTACTAATTTTAACTAATGCAATTTCTATTTCACTTTCAAAAAATAAAACTGCTGATGAAATTAATGTACTTGGAAATTTTATAGTAGGTATAGGATGTTTAATGTTAACAATTGCATCGCAACAACAATATCTAGCTGTATTACAAGAACAGTATAAACAGCAATCTAACAACTCTAACAAAAATAACAACTCTAATAATACAACCGCAGAAGATGAAACAATAATTGGATAAAATAGAACTTAAAATAGCCAAAATTTCTTTTAAGTTCTAAGCTATTCTTAGTATAATAGTTATTTTAGAGGTAACAATATATCTTAAAATAAACCTTAAAGGTGATTAATCAATAAAAAGATATATATTATTATATTTTTTTAAAAATTGAAGATTAAATTCTTTGAATACTGCAATCTTAGAATTCCCAATTTATTTTTATAAAGAATATTTTTCAAGTCAAAAGATAAACATAATACTAAACAGTTATGATTCGTAAAATATATCTGGAGGATTGCAATGAAAATATTAAAAAGAATATTAATTATAATTATACTAACTATAGTATCAATGGATAATATTCAAAATTATATACATGTAAACGCACAAATCTCACCTGAAAGGCCTGCTAAAACAGCTGTAGTATTATTTAGTTTTGATGATCCCTATATTTCTCTAATTCGCAAGGGCTTAGAAGAAATTCAAAATAAAAATAAAAGTAACGTTGATTTTGCCTTTTTTGATGGTGCAAGAAATCAAAATATACAAAATACACTTATAGATTCGATTCTACAAAGTGACTATGAACTTTTATTGGTAAATTTAGTTGATCTGAATCAAGAGACAGTAGCATCGGTCGTAGATAAAGCAAAGCAAAAAAATATATCATTAATTTTATTTAATACAGTTCCATTCGATACAAAACCCATTCAATCCTATAGCAGGTCTTTGGTTATATCAACAGATGCTAAACAATCTGGTATTTTGCAAGGAAATCTCGTTGTTTCTGAATGGAATTCTAACAAAAAAGCTATAGATATAAATGATGATAATATCTTACAATACATAATGTTTCAAGGTCCTGAAAATATCACCGTAACACTTGAAAGAAGCTCTTATTCAATTTCAACAATTAAGGATTCTGGAATAAAAACACAAGAAATCCTGTTAAAATCTTGTTCTTGGGATGAAACATGTGCAAAAGAATCTATGGACTTATTATTTTTAAGATATAATGGTAAGTTTGATGCAATAATTTCAAATAATGATGCCATGGCTATAGGTAGCATAAAAGCATTACAAAGATATGGATATAACACTGGTGATAAATCAAAATATATTCCTGTTTTCGGAATTGATGGAATACCTGAAGCTATAGATTTGATTGATAAAGGTTTAATGGCTGGTACAGTTATTCAAAATCCCAATGAAACCGCTGAAGCACTTTACACTGTTGGAATGAATTTAGTTCATAACATGCCACCTCTTGAAAATACAAATTATAAATTTGATGAAACAGGCGTTACAATTCAAATGCCCTATTATGAATATAAAAAGTAATTAAAAAGTGTAGCCAGAATATCCTCATGACTACACTTAAAATATTAATCAGGTTTATTATTTAACTCATTAATACTATTATCAATTTCTTTTTCATTAATAGTTTCCTCTACCTGATTAACTAAAGCTGCTTTGGTTTTCTTGTCCACTCTATACCATGAGGCATAAATAACAGGAAGTACAAGTAATGTTAATATGGTTGCAACAAATAAACCACCGCTCATTGCTACTGCCATTGGTCCCCAAAAGGAATTTCTGATTAATGGTATCATTCCCATAATTGCAGCTATAGCAGTTAGTATTATAGGCCTAAACCTTAAAATAGTTGAATCTATAATAGCATCCCTTATGTTTTCTCCTTCTTTAACGTGTTTTGTAATTTGATCCACTAAAATAACAGAGTTTCTTATTATGATTCCCATTAACGCTAAAATACCAAGTACTACAACAAATCCCATTGGACTCTTAAATGCAAGTAAAGCTATTGCAACTCCAATTAATCCCAAAGGTGCTGTAAGCAAGGTCATTACCATCTTAGGTACATTTTGAAGTTGGAACATTAACAGTATGATCATTAAAATTATCATGAACGGAACTACATTTCTAACCTGAGATAATCCCTTTTCACTTCTTTCTAATGCTCCTCCAATGTCTATGCTATATCCTGCTGGAAGAGAATTTCTTAAAGCTTCAAGCTGATTATATATATTTGTAGAAGCATCATTTCCAGTTGTACCTGGCAATACTTCAGCTTGAACTGTAATAGTAGGTTTTAAATCCCTTCTTGCTATTAAACCATCTTCAGCATTGTAATTAATTTTAGCTATTTGATCTAAAGGAATAGAGCTGCCGCTTGGAAGTGTTATATTTAAATTCTTAATATAACCTAAATCATGACTGTTTGCTGAATCCATTTTTAATATAATATCTACTGTTTTGTCTTCCTGCCTAAATTGAGATACTGTTGTACCTGACAATTGCCCCTGCAAAGCTGCAGAAATCTGTGCACTATCTATTCCAAGCATTCTTGCTTTATCTTGATCTACTTCAACAGAAATCCCTTTTATTTTTTCAAACCAGTCAAAATTAATATTGTATAAATTAGGGTCATCAGCCATAGTATCACGCACTTTTCCTGCAATCTCACGAACCTTATCATTACCGTTTCCTGTAACTCGAAGCATAACCGGATAATTGCTAGGTGGTCCATTTTGAATAACCTTTATATGACTTTGAACATTTTCAAATCCTTCATCAAATAATTTTTGAACGTCCTTACTCACTCTATCCCTTGCTGCAATGTCTTTAGTCAATATGACAAACTGTGCAGCATTACTGCTTTGTGCGATAGGTTCTATAGATAATACAAAACGTGGAGCCCCCATGCCTACATAATAAGAGTAATTAATAATATCTTTATCATCTTTTAAATCCTCTGCCAAATTATTAGCTGCTTCTTGAGTTGCTGCAATAGAAGAACCTTGTGGCAGAGTCATATCTATCAAAAGTTCAGGCCTAGTTGCAGCTGGAAAAAATTCCTTCTGAACATAATGGGAAATGGAAAAACCAGAGAGACAAAACAATATTATTGTTGTAGCTAATATGAGTTTTCGATGATTTAAACACCAATTTAAAATACTTCGAAATCCTCTATAAAATTTTGTATCATATACGTCATCCTTTTTATTTTCCTTATGCTTAATTTTAATCAAATCAAATCCCAATACAGGAACAAAGCAAACTGAAATAATCCAAGAGAAAATCAATGCAATTGTAACAACAGCAAACACACTTCCAGTGTATTCAGATGCAGTTCCTTTTGAAAAACCTACTGGAGTAAAAGCGGAGCAGGTAATAAGTGTACCAGTAAGCATTGGAAAGGCTGTTGAAGTAAAAGCAAAGCAGCCAGCTTTAAACCTATCCCATCCCTGCTCAAGTTTAACTGACATCATTTCAATTGCAATAATTGCATCATCTACCAAAAGTCCAAGTGCAATTATCAGAGCACCTAAAGATACTTTGTGCAGTGGAATTCCCAAAAGGAACATTGCAACAAATACTCCTGCAATAACTAATGGAATTGATAAGGCTACAACTAATCCAGTTCTAAGTCCAAGACTTACAAAGCTCACCAGCATTACTATGGCCAATGCCAAAACAAAGGTCTCTAAAAACTCATTAATAGAATCTGTAACAGCTTCTGGCTGATCAGCCACTTGATCTATATTCATCCCTAAAGGTAAATCATTTTTAACTTGAGATAATGCTTTATTTAAGTTTTCACCTAAATTTAAAACATTACCACCCTTTTCCATGGAAATTGCAATTCCTATTGACTCTTTCCCATTAAAGAACATCTTAGGATCAGGTGGATCAGAGTAACCACGAGTAATGTTTGCTATATCTCCTAAACGAAAAGTTTGACTTCCAGCTTTAATTGGTAGATTAGAGATATTATCCACATCATCAAACATACCACTTACGCGAAGATATGCATTATCTGTTGACGTTTGGATCATTCCTGCAGGTATAACAGAATTTTGTGCCTGCAAGGTGCTTGTGATTGTATTTGGACTTATCCCAAGCTGCGCCATTTTAGTATTTTCTACCTGAATAAATATTTTCTCTGACTGAACTCCTACTAATTCTACTTTTTTAACATCTTTCACATTTAACAGAGATCTTCTTATATTTTCTGCCTTTTCTCTCATTTCTTCATAGGTATATCCATCAGAGGTCAATGCATAAATACATCCGTATACATCATCATAGCGGTCATTAAAATTAGGTCCAACTATATTGGATGGCAGAGTACCTTTTATATCATTAATTTCATTTCTCACTTCAACCCAAGTCTCTCTAATTTTATCACTAGGAACCTCATCTTTTAAATCAATAAATATAACTGCCTGCCCTGGCATCGAATAACTTCTTATATAATCCTTATTCGGAGTATCCTGCAGCTTCCTTTCTATTTTATCGGTAATCTGCTCTTCAACCTGACTTGCAGTTGCACCAGGCCATGCTACCGTCATATACATTTCACGAATGGTAAACTCAGGGTCTTCATTTCTTCCAAGTTTGGGATAAACAAAAATTCCGGCTGCAATTATTGTAATAGCTAAAAAATATATAAGTTGTTTTCTGTTAAGACACCATTCTGTTAAATTGAAACGCTTCACTAACTATCACTCCCTATTCTTACTTCCTGCCCTTCACGCAATTTAGTTACACCGGCAGTTACAACCTCATCTCCTTCACTTAGTCCATCATTTACTGTAATCTGATCACTGCTGGAATCCCCTAATGTGATATTTTTTAAACTCACTTTATTTTCATTAACAACCCATACTGCAGGAGCTGTAGTCTGCTGATATACAGCAGCAATAGGTATCCATATTTTGCTTGATGAATTATCTTCACTTATAGAAACGTTTGAGGACATTCCAATTTTAATGCTCGAAGGTGGATTTATTAAGCTTATTCTAACTCTATAAGTACGTGAAGCATCATTTGCTACAGGAGAAATTTCGCGCACAGACCCTTTTACTTTAATACTTGGTAATGCCCACAAGCTCACATCTATTTCTTTTGCACTCTTTAACTTATCAATTCTATTTTCAGGGACATTGATTTCTACTTCTAACTCATTATTCTGTACAAGAGTGACAATCTTTTGCCCAGCTGCAACAACTTGTCCTACTTCAGCATCAACACTGCTTACTACTCCAGCTTTATCTGCATATAACTTGCAATAACCAAGCTGATTCATGCTTTGAGCATATAATGCATTTCCCTGATCTAAGGCATCCTTAGCAGTTTCATCTATATTAACGTAATTGTCATATTCTGCCTGAGTTATAGCTTTAGCCTGATAAAGCTGTTCATAACGTTTTAAGTTATCTTCAGCTAGTTTATATTTAGATTCTGCTGCCGAAACAGAGGCCTCAGCATTTTTTACTGTTTCCTCCATATTCTCATAATCTACTTCCATAAGCACTGTTCCTTCTTCTACCCTGTCACCAACTTCCACGTTTTTCTTTATAATCTTTCCCCCAATTTGAAATGCTAATTGATTTTCATATCTAGATTTAACTACTCCAGCATATACATATTCTAAATCTTTATTTAAGGCGGCAACTTTAAGCGTCTTTACAATTGGAGGTGGGACTTCTATTGTTTCTTTCTTTGAATTAATTTTTATAATTTGGAAAGCCGAGATACCTATAACTAGTACTACTGCCAGAAATAAAAGTACCCTTTTTACCTTAATTTTCATTTAATACACCCCTCTTAACACTTTAAAATTTTCTTTTTTCTCTAATGCATTAAAATACCATGTAAATACTGATCAATTGACTCTTTAATATAATGGTCAATCTTTTTCCCATTCTCAATAAATAATTCTTGACTTAAAGGGAAAGTTAAAAAGTAAAAATTAATTATTCCAACTAATGAAACAGCCGTAGCAGCTGGATCAATGTCTTTTCTTATATCTCCAGAATTTATACCTCTTTGTATACAATCTTTAAGTAAATGGTTTATGTTTTCAATTCCTACTTTTACAACACTGTCATAACAAAATGTGGGATTTACAATTTCACCTAGGACTATACGAATCAAATAAGGATATTTCTTATGAAGTGAGCAAAGCTTTTCTGAAAATAAATAAATCTCTTCTATAGGTGAAAGTTTTTCTTTTTCGACTACGCTAACAGCTGCTACAAGAAGTTCCAATTGAGTTTTTAGAATACTTGAATATAGTTCGCTTTTACCTCCAAAATAATAAGAAATTAATGCGCTATTGACTCCTGCTTCCTTAGAAAGTTCTCTTATAGATACTCCTGTATATCCTTTAACAGCAAATAAAGGTATAGCTGCATCCATAATTTGCTGTGCTACTGCATTTTCATTAATTTTTTCTTTCATAACTTTTGTACATCACCTTTCTTTTCACTTTTAATTAAACGTTTGATTAAATATTATCATATTATTACTATATTTTAAACACCTGATTAAAATATAGTAAAGCCTTCTCAGTATATTGTCCATATAAAATCTTCCATTATCTCTATTTTTCTTAAGTTCTATCCATTCTTAACTATTTTAAATCTTTTATTGGATCTTTATTTAAATCTATGAATATTATTAAATATTCTGGTAATACTTGAAAATGTAAACATAATATTTTTTAATCCCTAAATTTAAATAGAGATAGCATTACTTTTCTCCTTATGATTTCTGCTATCTCTATCTTTCATTTAATTAGTAATTATAAAATTCTATATATGTTGAAATTAAAAATTTACAATGTACGATTGTCAATTATGGTTAAAGTTCCTACATACTTTCTTCAACAATTGTAAACTATATATTTATTAAAATTCTTCATAAATTCTAGGATTTTGATTAGTTGTACGCCCGTCTTCACGTGAAAGCCCAGAAATGACCTTCATTTCATCCTCTGATAATTTAAAATCAAAAATCTCTAAATTATCTAATTGATGTCTTGTTAATGATGCTTTTGGAAGTGGAATAACTCCAAGTTGTATATGCCAACGTAAAATTATTTGTGAAATAGATTTCTCATGTATTTCAGCAATTCTAGCAATTTTCTCGTCTTTTAGCATACTGCTACCTCTGCCAAGGGGGCTCCAAGCTTCTGTAACTATACCATATTTCTTATCAAAAGCACGTTGCTCTTCTTGATTAAAATAAGGATGCAGCTCAATTTGATTAATGCTCGGAGTTACTCCTGTTTCTTTTATTAAGGTCTCCAAATGTTCTGGCATGAAATTACAAACACCTATCGATTTAATTAACCCTTGTTTCTTTAATTCAATCATAGCCTGCCATGCTTCAACATATAAATTGATTCTTGGATTAGGCCAATGAATAAGATATAAATCATAATAATCTAATCCACCCCTAAATAATGATTCTTGAATTGTATTAATAGCTTCTTTGTATGAATGATGCCGACCAGGTAATTTTGAAGTGATTATAAGTTTCTCTCTTGAAACAGAACTCTTTTTTACTGCCTCTCCAACTGCACCTTCATTTTCATAATTAAACGCTGTATCGATTAATCTATATCCTAAATTAATTGCTTCCTTAATACTATTAGCGCCTTCAACACCATTTAAACAATATGTCCCAAAACCGATGCCTGGTACTTTAAGTCCATCGTTTAATAAAAATTCTGTAATGTTTTTTCCCATATTTATCAGTCTCCTTTTAATTATCTTTATTATATTAGTTACATCATAATCAAAATCTGCTGCTTGATCCAAATATATGACTTATCTACTGCATGAGTTTCTAAATTGTCAGAAGCTAATATTCTTTGGTCGATAACGTATTCAATGCTAATAATATTGACCATGATATAATTAAAAACACCATTAATACTTTTCGTAAATTATTTCTTTTTATAATTTGTTCCATCACATATTTCAACCGCAATTGTTAATTTATACCATTATACTGTATTATAACATATTTCAATAATTTTAATATTATCAGTTACTTATCTGTTTTTTAGTAAATTTATATATTTCACCCTCCTATAATCAATCGCTGCCTACATTCTGCTCTTTGGGCAGATGACATTCTTAATATATTTTCTTCCATCCATTTCCGCTGTTCATAAGAAAATCTTTTCCCGAAGAATAGCATGAACTGATTGTCATAAGCTTCTCCTACTAATCCATAAGTAGATTGTGTAAATTTAATAAATCCTAATGCCTCCAATAATGCTGTATCGTGAAGATAAATAGCTCTTCTTTCATCAAACATTTCTAGCTTTAAATCTTTTTCTAATTTAGATGCTAAGAGATTGTGTTTAGATTCACCACACTCATAAAACTTTCCATCTCTAGATAACCAACCACATATACCTGAGTTATTCATTCAATTTAATAGACCAGACAACAATAATTTTATTAAATAAAATTTTGATTCTGTCTATTACACCTCACTTTCTTCTTTAAGTTTTTAAATTCTGATATTTTATCTTTAAGTAAAAAAATAAATCTAAATGGAATATTATATTAAATAGTTATACAAAAAGTGCTAAATTCCTTTAAAATATTACAGTTTTTAGAATAAAAAAGGAACTCTATCTTATAGAATTCCTTTTTATTATATTCAATTTTATATTTTACAAATAAATACGTTATTTATTTTCTTCTCTAATCAATCTGTTATATTCATTTAATAATTCATCAAGTTTTTTACTTGCACTAATTACTTCAATATCTAATAAATTACTTTTTCTATCTATGACTTCATATAATGCTTGTCTC
Source organism: Bacillota bacterium (assembly GCA_023435985.1). Taxonomy (GTDB): domain Bacteria; phylum Bacillota; class Clostridia; order Clostridiales; family Clostridiaceae; genus Clostridium. The sequence goes on from JAEZKY010000134.1 coordinate 35,982, forward strand.
ATTTCGTAAATCCTTGCTTCGATTTCCAATATAGCATTCATTTCTTGTACCTCTATTCAAATAACCATATTAATATGAAATTGTGTTAATTATTTACAACCGTTATTTCTATGTTAGCGTATACTTGTAATTTATTCAATGCATAAATTATGGAAATTCCTCATTATTCCAATTTATCATATATCTAAATTTTTATGCTATTATCTAATTTGCTATATTTTTATGTTAACCTTTTACTCACAAAAAACCAAAGAAAACACCTACATAAAATGTAGGTGCTAATTTTATTCTATTTCTATATTTATGAGTTCTATTTCACTACTTCCCTTTGCCAAATTTGGAATTTCTTCTTCTCCATATCTTATTCTTATTAATCCAGCTCTATAAATATCATCTGAATAGTTACCCTCTCTATATAAAAGCATTGCCTTTTCTCTTTCCAAGCAATTCGGCATTACATCTTCAACTTTATATTTTTTATCCTTATATTTAAATATACATTTTATTATTACTCCAATTTTGCTCATATTATCACCCAATTATTCAATATATTATAATTAAGCAAAAATGTTACATTTTTTACTACTATAAAAAATTTCGAGTGACTGTAAATGCATAAATTTTATTTAATTGATTCTATAAATATTTTATTATAAACTTTTATCTTTTCAAGTTCAGTTAATGTTTTTTCATCTATTTCCAATATCTCATTATCTATTACTTTTATTTTTTCTAAATCATTTATATTTTCCTTACAAAAATCTAATATCTTTCTGTATGTTTCCATTTGTGTTTCAATTAGTGATTCATATTGTTTATTAGTTAAATCAATAAATTCTATCTCATTGCTTCTCATATAAATTCACCCCTTTCACCCCTTCTAGAAATTGAATTCTAGAAAAGCTGACGAAATCCTTCTTAAATGTCACTTTTATTTGAGCTCCTCTAAATTCATGCTTTTTCAAGGCTACTTATCCATAAAACTGTATTTTTTTACTATTATAGGTGTTACTGAATCACCATAAAAATTCTCCGCTTCTCCAATAACTTCACATCCAAGCTTTTCTAACATTCTTAATGTAATATCCCTTGCTTCAATAAAAATTTCATCTGCACCAATATTAAAGATTTCCTGTAATGAGAACATAGCTATTTTATTACCAATCCCTATGCCCCTCACTCTTTTATCAACTGCAAACCTCCCCCAATGCCATTTGTTTTTTTCACTCCAGGCTGCCGTTACACCAATAATGTCTTCTCCAACTCTTGCACACCACCATATTGGTTTCAACTCTTCATTTACTGGTACCAATTCTGAAGGTATATTTTGCTCATCAGTAAACACTTTTGTTGCTAGTTTTATTGCATCCTCCATATAATTTGCTTCAACTCTTTCTAAAGTTACTCTAGAGTCATCTTTCATAAGATTACTTTTTAATGCAAGAATTCTAAACTCCTTAAATGCTTTCATAATATTATCCGCTTCATCATCATTTCCTAAAAGTAAAATATCATTAATATATTCATTTGCTTTAATATCTCCATCAATTATAGCCTCCATGCCTAAAGGCATAATCTCAACATCTTTCATTCTTTTATCGCCCTGAGATTTTTTCATTTCAATATAATTTTTATTCTCTAGATTATTGAGTATCCTGCTAAGTGAAGCTTTATCAATTCCTAACTGCATTAACAATTCATTAAATGGAGTAATTCCATTTTGCTTTAGATAATTTAATATATGAGCTTGGGCAAGGGTTAACTCTGAATTCAAGCAATTGTGATTAAGCAGACCTAACTCTCTTATAATTAATCGTAATTCTTTTCTGATTACTTCTTCCTTTTTCATACCTGCCTCCTAATTTCGTTGATATTATCAACAATTATACTATACTTATATATTAATTACAATTGTAATTAATATATGTAATGTTTTTTTGCATTTATTAAGTTTATCTGCTTATATATTTAATTTCATCACTCAAAGTAATAGTTCCAGTAGGTTATCACTTAATTTTAAAGTTAAGTATCTATATATGAACGATGCCACATTAATATAATTAATGTGGCATCTCTCTTAATATTTTAAATTATAATTTATTTTCTGTTATGTTTTTTTACCAACGGCATCCTCCAACTCTGACACTCCAGTTTCTTAGTTTCCTAACATTCTGCTCTTTTTGGTAAGCATAATATTCATGGTCAGACTTAGCCCTTCTTTTAGTAATATCTCTAATAGTTTTTCTTGCCAATTCTTTTGGAGTCATAGTTTTCACCATCCTTATTGTTATATTTTCAATTAAATTCTCTCAAATTTATGATAAATGTATTCACTTAGATTGTTAAATTTGTGTTACATTTTCTCATAATAAAAGACACCTATATTTCTATAAGTGTCTCCTAACAATAAGTTTATTAATAATATATTAACTTTTATAATCTATAAATGCATAGTCTGTTGAATTCTTCGACACAGAGCTTATACTTCCATCCTTTGTATATGTATAAATTTGCTCCTCAGTATCATTTAATTTATTTGCGCCTATAAATAAAATATTTCCATTCTCATCTATTTCTAAGCCTTTTCCTACTTTTACTACAGCAGGAAAATCAAAAACCAATCTTTTTGCTTTATTATCATCCAGCTCATATAATGAATCAACATTATTAGTCGCTTTACCAGTAAAATATATCTTATTATTATATATTTCTACATCTGTAAGTTCTTCTATATCATTTGATAAAAGCTTAACTTCTTTTGTCTGCTTATTTATCATCATTAATTCTTTCTTATTTTCCAGAGTTAATTGTACAAATACTACATTATTGTCAATACCTTTTAAGTAAGCCAAATACCCATTTTTTATATTATAAAGTAATTCTTCTTTATTTTCTTTTATGTTATAGATAAATAATCCATTTACTCCATCATCACTAACTCCATAGTAAATCAAGGTATCAGTATCATACCAATCATATAAAATTCCTGATATAGACACATTAGATTTAATCTCTATTTGTTTATTTTGACTTGTATCAAATACCTTTAATTTAAGACCATCATCATCTATAAAATAAGATATATACTTCCCGCCTTTTGATAATTTTAACTCACTATAATTCGAATCTTTAATCTCAAATTTATTTTTAGCACTTACTACATAATCTTTTCCATCTTCAACAGTTACATAGTTTGAGCTGCTTTTATCATAAGTTAAAACAATACTGTTACTTTTCGCATTTCCATACTTTCCATCTTCATAATTATATAATTTATACGACCCATCTTCACTTTTTAATACAGCCCCTAAATTTAAATTAATCTGCTCTGTTTTACTAGGAGTTTCTCCTTGCTTAGCTGAACATCCAAGCACAAACAGAGATAATACAACGAAAATTAATATGCTCCAACACTTACCCTTTGATAATTTCATTTCTTATTCCCTCGTCTACTACAATTGTTACAAAGTTGTCTTTCCTTCAAATGATACTTCTGCAGGACCTTTCATATATACATCGTCCCCTGAAACTTCTATAATTAATTCACCGCCTGGTGCTTTAACATAAATCTCCTTTTCCTTATCCACAAGACCAAATTTCTTAGCTACTACTGCAGATGCGCTGCATCCCGTACCACATGCAAGAGTTGCACCTGCCCCTCTTTCCCATGTATTAACTCTTATATGAGTCTTATCAACTATCTTTACAAAATTTACATTACTTCCTTCTTTAAATATATCAAGCTTCTCTATTTTAGATCCTTCGGCGACAACGTCATATTCTCTGTCATCCTCAAAAATAACCGTATGAGGAACTCCCATTAATACAGTAGTAATGATATACGTCCTACCATTAACAGTAATTTCTTTCTCTATAAGACTTTCCATATTGTTTAATGGTATATCACATCCCTTGTAAGACGGTTTCCCCATGTAAACTCTTACATATCTAACTTTATTATTTTCTAATATTATTTCTATTTCTTTAATCCCATCTCCAGTTTCCACTGAAAATTTAGTGCCATCTGCTATTTTATGCTCAAATACATATTTCCCAAAACACCTTATTGCATTTCCGCACATATTAGCCCTTGATCCATCTGCATTTATAATAACCATCTTTGCATTTGCCACTTCTGATTTTCTTACAATAACTAACCCATCAGCGCCAATTCCAAAATGCCTATCGCACAATTTTACAGCAAGCTTGCATTCATCTTCAATTTTATTATCAAAATCTTCAACAAATACAAAATCATTTCCTGCCCCCTGCATTTTATAAAAGTTCATTTAACTTCCTCCTAAATCAGATTATTTTTCATATATTTTTCATAACAGCACCTAAGGAAAGTTCCAAGCGCATTATTAGCTTTAAAACACTTTATACTTTATCAATATAGAGCAGCTTATTGCCTATTTAATTAATTTTTTTAAATTATAAATATATATTTTAATTAAATTTCTAAATCCTTAAATAGATAATTATTTCAAAAAATTCAAATATAATTTTATCACTTACTATTAATTATTAGATATATATTGTCGATTAGAACATATATACAGCTTCCTTTAAATAACATATTTTTACTACATATATTATTATATACATATATTTGCACTTTTTCGATAGTTTCTTAAATTTTTTTCTATAGTCATTTCATTCTTCACCTTCTGCTCATAATTGATAATTCTATAGTTATAATGTTATACTATTCTTAGTTACACTAAGAAAGGATGACATAATATGGCATTAGATGGTATCTACTTATATAGTTTAATAAATGATTTAGAAAAATCAATATTAAATTCTAAAATAGATAAGATAAATCAACCTGAAAAGGATGAAATAATTTTAACCTTAAGAAAAGATCGTAAAAATTTAAAACTATTAATTTCATCATCACCTAGATTTGCTAGAATTCACTTAACAAATAGTACAAAAGAAAATCCCATTAAAGCTCCTATGTATTTAATGGTTCTTAGAAAATACATACTTGGAGGAAGGATTACAAAGCTTACACAAAAAGATAATGATAGAATTTTAATTATGGAAATTGAAAATAGAGACGAACTAGGTTTTGATAGTGTGTACTCTCTAATTATCGAAATTATGGGACGTCATTCTAATATTACCTTAGTTAGAAATAGAGATAATAAAGTAATGGAATCCATTAAACATATCACCCCTGATATAAACAGCTATAGAGTTCTATATCCAGGTGTTAATTTTGTTTATCCACCAGCATCTACTAAATTAAATCCTTTTTCTACTACTTTTGAAGAATTAAATTCTTTTGTAAACAAAAATTCCATTATTTTTGATGACAAATTTTATTTTAATTGTTTTACTGGAATAAGTAAACTATTATCTACAGATTTATTTTATAAAATTGTTAAATATAACACATCACCTACAATACAGGAAATTTATGATGCTTTCAAAAATCTTATTACTAATTTAAATGAAAATATTTCTTATAATATATATACAACTAAAACTGGCATTGTTAAAGACTTTTATTCATTAAAATTAAATTCTTTAGACGAAGATTTTTTATCAATACCATATGGCGATCCTAACACTTTAATGGATGCATTTTATGAAAAAAAGGATAAGCAGGATAGGCTTCAAAATAAATCCACTGATTTGCAAAAGCTTCTCCATACTAATATTGAAAGATGCAATAAGAAATTAAGAATACTCAACGAAACACTTAGGGAATGTGCTGAAAAGGATTCTTTTAAAATAAAAGGTGACCTTTTAACTTCTTACATTTATACAATAAAAAATGGAGATACTGAATGCACATTACTTAATTTCTATAATGAAACTGAAGAAGAATATATAAAAATTCCTTTGAACTCAACAAAAACTCCTTCTGAAAATGTTCAATATTATTATAAAAGATATAATAAACTTAAAACCTCAGAGGAGTATGCTAAGCTTCAGCTTGAAAAAAATTCAGAAGAAATAGCTTATCTTAATTCTGTGCTTACCAATATAGTTAATGCAGAAAGTTATAATGAAATTGATGATATAAAAAATGAATTGATTGAAACCGGATATGTCCGCTATAGAAAAAATGGTAAAAATTCTAAACAAAATAAAGCTTCTAAACCACATCATTTTGTTTCAAGTGATGGAATTGATATTTATGTAGGAAAAAATAACTTACAAAATGATTATTTAAGCTTAAAATTTGCTAATAAGAATCATCTTTGGCTACATGCAAAAGATATACCTGGTTCACATGTTATTATATGCTCTTTTGAGGTTCCTGATAAGACCCTTGAGGAAGCTGCAATAATTGCTGGTTTCTACAGTAAAGGTAAAAATTCTTCAAAGTTACCTGTAGATTATACAAAGGTAAAAGAATTAAAGAAACCAAATGGAGCAAAACCTGGTATGGTTATTTATCATACCAATAAAACCTTGATAATAGATCCTAGTGATTTTAATACGCTATTTCAAGAGTAATTTTATTTTTTAATAGGCTCTGTTAAATTATAGACATCAAGAGCTTTGTGCTTAAAATGTATGTGATAGCTTGAAATAACATACATTTTAAGTACAATCAAAAAACAAGTCCAAAGCTAGCAGATGGACTTGTTTTTTTGATTGTCCCTTATTTTCATTTTGATGTTGCAATAAAAAAGAACCTTGGAAACCTAAAAATAATACTTCCATTTTTCTGTTTTGGATATTCTTTTTTAACTCTATCAAAAATATCTTTCTCAAAAGCCCTCTTTTTTTCATCTGATAAAGCATTTAAATATGGTCTTAATCCTGTACCACGATACCATTCCATAATGTCTTCGTGGGATTTTAACTTATGGCAATATGTAGTTTCCCACATAGAAAACTCAGATGAAATTTCTGATAGTAAATCAAAATATTCGCTTTGTGTTAAATTATAAAAAATTCTAGGATTACTAAACTCTGATTTCCATTTTTCACTTTCTGAAACCTCTCCAATAATTCTATGAATTGGCTCCTTATAATTCATTGGCGTTTGTACAGCAAGTATTCCACCTGGTTTTAATAACCCAAGCATCTTCTTTAAAAGTTGATTATGGTTTGGTATCCACTGAATACAAGCGTTTGAAAAAACAACATCAAAATCATTATCAAGAATTGATAAATCTTTATTTACATCACAAATCTTAAAATCAAGATTTGGATAATCTGTTTTTGCTGTCTCAGCCATATTTGCAGAATTATCAACCCCAAGAATGTATGCATTTGGAAATCTCTTAGCTAAAACCTGAGTACTATTTCCCGGACCACATCCTATATCAATAATCTTTTTAGGATTATCGATATAGATACGATTAACCAAGTCAATTGCTGGTTGTGTTCGTTCATTTTTAAACATTAAATATTGTACTGAACTCCAATCTCCCATAATATAGCCTCCTAAAATTAATATATCTTTGTTATAATTTACGATTATACTCTTTTATAAAGATTATGAATCGTCCTAATACATTACTATTTCTTATCTTCTGTTATTTTAACATCTGAATTGCTACTAAAAGAAATTTTTATTTTTCCAGCTGCACTTGCTCCAACATTTTTAAAACTATACTGTCCTTTTGTTAATTTAATTGTTTTGCTGCTTTGATCAGTTCCTTCTACTATAGTTTCCACTTCATTTTTAGGATTAACCAAAACTTCTTTAAATTTACCCTTGTCAACTGTTGAGTCATAGTCAAATGTAATTTCAGTATCTTCCTTTGCTTCTAAAAAACAAATTGTATCTATACCAGAGAAGCTGCCATATTTTATCTCAATTACATTGTTATTTCTGTTAATCTTGCAGTTTATATAAGTATAATTATTGTCTTCATGTACAATTTTATCATTATCATTGTACATATTCACCTTATTGCTATTCTCATTTTCATCCTGATTAGAAAATCCACAACCACATATAGTACCTATTAAGAATATTAAGCAAAATCCAAGCAAAAACTTATTTCTTATATTCAATTTTGATCCTTCCTTTTTAACTACTATATATCAAGTTCATTTATAAAAAATAAGAAACACCTTTTATATACTTCTTATCATTCTACTTTTGCTGTCACATTATATATGAATATTTTATATAACATCTTTTGACTATAAAATGCTTTTTAAAGTACTTAAATTATAAATCATCTTTATATTATTAATAGTCAATGTTTCTTTCTTTCGATTTAGCCAAATACCATTCATACCTACATCTTTACAAGGTATAATATCTGTCTGTAAATCATCACCAATATAGTAACATTCTTGTGGCTCTTTATGAACCCTATTACAAACAATATTAAATAATTCTATATTGGGTTTTGAAACGCCAACTTCTCCAGCAGTAATAATATTAGTGAAATATTGTTTAATTCTCAATTTTTCTAACTTTAATGATTGTTGTTTCAACTCCCCATTACTAATGATCCCAAGTTCATATTTTCTTGATAAGTAATTTAAGCAAGGAATCACATCATCATATGGCTTCCAATTATTTTCGTAGTTACTTAAGTATTTCTTGAATTTAGTTATAGCTTCTTCATCTGTAAGTCTTATGTTTGAATATCCAAATAACTCTTTTATTCTTACAATGCGTTGCTGGTCAAATGTTATTTCTCCTCTCAGATACATATTGAAATATTTATCTGATATTTGGCACCAAAGCTTGTAAAATATTTCCCTTTTAAATGTAAAGTAATCCCTATACTCTTCATAAAATGCTTCTACTCCAAGTAATTCAGAACTTTTATGATCTAGTAATGTACCATCTAAATCAAAGAAAATCATTTTTTACCTCCATTGAAATATACTCATTAATAACAATGTTATCTGCTCTTTTTTCCAAATACGCCATCCTAAAAATATGAAAAGTAAACCTAACGGAATCATTAATATCAAGTTAATCACATACTCATCTCCCAATAGAATTATTATTTTTTATATTTATCAAAGGCCTTCTCAGGAGTAAGATGTACATTTTTAAAAAAATATAGAAGCCATACTAAAAAACCAATCCAAAAGCACAATTTACCAAAGAATATTGACGCTATTGCACCAATTAAATAGATAACTGAACATATAAAGAAGAAATTACGTTCATCTTTGCTCAAACGCACCTTATCATAGTTCTCTCTTTCTTCTTTAGTTTTAAAATTATATCCAGATAATAGAATACACGCTTTTTCTTTAAAGATTAGAAATATCACTCCGAGTAATCCAAATATTCCTGACATAACAAAGCCAATAATCACTATTTTTCATCTCCTTAAGCTAACATAATTTATTTTACTCTTCGCTCATTCCATAAAATAATAATTCCTCTAATAAGATTTAATATCATTGAAATCATCAATAAAGCTGTTACAATTTCATTGTTATTACCTTTCCATAAAAGGATGCTTGCTGTCACCAATAGAAGGATTGATATTATTAACATAAATTTTGTTTTCATATTGTTTCCTTTCATTCTACTTACTAAAATTGTATAATTAGTACTCTATACATTATCATTACTTTTTTTAAGAATAATTCGTAATACACAAAAACATATTCTTGATATCAATTAATTAAATACTTGATTACTGATTTATTAGTAAGCCTTAATTCTTTCGGAAATTTATTTATCCTTTTTGATAAGAGTGCAAAATATCCTTCTTCCTCAAAATTCTCTTTAATTATTGCATTTTTAAACCCCAATCCTGTTATTAATTCTTCATAAAAATTCTTATAGTTAACTACATCTTCTGATACTAAATGAAAAATTCCTTTTAAACTGCTATTTATTATGTAACATAATTGTTTTGCTATCATAATATCAGTATTTGTATTATGATAAAGTTTGGGATATACAGTAATTTCTTTATTGTTATTAAGTAAATTTAATAGTTCCCTCATTCTTGAAGAACTTTTCCCAAAAACTTGAGGAATTCTTAATATACAAGCATCATCATGTAATATTTCTGATATTTTTTTCTCGCATTCTATTTTATATTGTCCATAATCAGTTTGGGCAGTTGGTAAATCATCTTCATAATGAGGTCTACTTAAATCATTATCAAAGACATTTGCAGTAGAGAAAAAGTATAAGCTACCACTATTCTCTCTTAAATATTCAGCAGCTTTTACATGTAAAATTAGTTGTTTCTTAAAATCTCCTCTTAAACATGAAATTATAATTTTGGGTTTTAAGTTATCCAATATACTACTTATGTTATCTTCATCTTGAATATCGAGTTTGAAACCTTTACCTTGGTTTAACAGTATTGGATTTTGAAAATACGTTGAATAAACATCAAATTCATTATATTGAATCATCTCATTTATTACTGCTGTTCCTATAAGTCCACTACCACCCAATATTAAAATCTTGTTCATAAGAATTACTCTCTCCCATAACGGATTAATTCGTACTAATTTACCATCTAAGTAGATTATAGCATAAATTGTAAACATTACACTTTTAATTAATACTTTAATGTAACAATTACAAACTTTTGTTTGTTGTAATTTTAATACCGTTATTGATAGTTAATTAATTTTCACTTTTATGAATTGCTTCAATAAATGCTCTGTATGCAAAAACCTTTAATTTCTTTTGCCTTTCTTTTCTTGATGGTTGAGTTATTCTTCTATGTAACCATTCTAAATTTAGCTTTTTCCACATTTCTGGTGTACGCTTTACTTTTCCCGTAATTACATCAAGAGTTCCTCCAACACCAAAAACAACTTTTGCATGGAGCTCACTTTTATGTTTATAAATCCATTTATCAGCAAGTGGAGATCCTAAGGCAACTATAAGAATATCTGGCTTTGAATCCTTTATGTTCTGGATGATTCTATTTTCTTCTTGCTCTTTAAAATATCCATTATGCCTGCCATCAATCTTAATACTCGGATGATTTTTATTTATGTATTCTGCTGCCTTACAATTTACCTCTTCGTCTGAACCTAATATGTAAAAGGACCATCCCTTCTCATTTCCGACTTCCAAACATTCCAAGAACAAATCATAACCTGTAACACGCTCTGGTACTGGATTACTTTTCAATTTTGATGCAAAAACAATGCCTACTCCATCTGGAGTTATTAAATCCGCTTCAAGTGATATTCTTTTTAATTCTGGATCGTCCTGAATTTGAACTGCAATGTCTGGGTTTGCAGTTATAAGATGAAATATTTTATTGTTATCTTCTGATACTTTAGTGGCAATTAAATTAACTGTTTCCTTCAAATTTAATTTTGAGAAATTTATCCCTAAAATACTTACGTAACTATCCATACAATCACCTCCTCAGATTATTATATCCATATTTGCCCCCCTATGGTATCTACGTTTATTAAAAACTATTAATGGTTAATATAAATGATCTTTAGTTTAAACCTTTATAATGACTTGCATATTTCTTCTTTTCTTCTTCATCTTTAAAGTTACCAAAATAGTCGAGTATTTCTATAGAAAAATCCACAAAGGCATTCCCTACAGCTGTAATTGTATTGCTATCTCTTACAACATTTTCATTTACATATGTATCCCTTGGAAATGGATCTTCTGATACCATTGGAAAATATTCCTTAAGGTTATCTTCAGTTAAAGTAGTTGTATAATTTTTGCATTTTAATACTCCTGCTCTAGCCAAATATTGTGGTCCTGCACATATTGCAGCTAATAGTTTACCTTGGTTATTTAGTTTATTTATGAGTTCTGTTAACTCATTTCTTTGTTCATCATTATATCCCTCTGGTATAATTAAACCATCAACATCTGTATATTCCAATGCTTCTTTAACAGTAGACATAGGATAATAGCATATACCTGATTTGCTTTTTATAACTTTAATTTCATAGGCAATCGGAACTATCTCTTTATCTACTAAATTACAGGCTAATGTCATTTCAAAATCAACCATACCTTCATAAATAAAACATAAAATTTTTCCCATTAATGGCATACTCCTTTATTTGCATAATAATAACTTCAATTTACAATTTATTTTGCGTCGCATAATTTATATTTCCTTAACCTCAACAGTCTATATTACCCAATTTAAGTATATTATAAATTCTTAATAAACCCAGTTTTTATTCCTCTTAAAAAACCTGCCTGTTCATAAAATTTTAATGTTTCTTCTTTCTTCGAACTTGTTAAAAGCATTACTTTATAGCAATTATTATCTTCTGCTATATTAACTGCCATAGTTAAAGCCTTTGTGGCATATCCTTTTTTTCTATAATTAGAATCAGTAATAACATTTTCTATCAATCCATATGGTCGTAAATTTCTAGTAAGATTTTTTATTATAGATATATTGCAAGATGAAACTATTTTGCCGTCTACTTCAACTACAATATAATAAAGATTTGGATTATTATATATTGAATTCCATATATCTTTCAATGCTTTATTTTCATAGACATCTAGATCATCAGTATGTAATTGCCTATACAAACACAATAATTCATCTAATTCTTCATATTTTATTAATCGTGTAACTTCAGCCATAAATACCCTCCAAAGTTTTATATTAATCTTAAAAATCATCATAATATCTTATAATTTAATTTTACATATTTCCTGTACTTCAGCTTTTTCAAAATCTCTTTGTACATATTTTTGAAGTATTTCATCATTTATTTCATGATAAACTCCTGTGGATGCCCAAACTTTTGCAAATTCAATTATATTATCATATTCTAAATTTCTTATCGGCTCTACTAATTTTTTCACAAGAATTAAACATTGAATCACTTCATCATCAAAATTGTCTCTTATTGCTTTTGTAAGCTCAAATGATAAAATCAAATCAATATGTTCAGGTATTCTACCACGTAGAACCATACTTATACTCTTATTATAAAATTCATCAATAATATCTTTTTCTTCAATAAGTTTTACACTGGTTAATCCATTTTCTTCTATAGTTCTAAAAAGTTTTGCTAACCTTATAAATAATTTATCAACCTTATTTTGCATTTAATTCACCACCTTTTTATAAACTTGAATTTGTAAATTATAAATATTATTCTCTTTATTAAATATACTTTCTTAACCAATGTGTAACAGCTTGTGATTGTTCTTTTGTATGAAAAGAATGTTCACTTCCCTTTGATATAGTTAAATCACTATGGAACTTATTTGCAAAGCTCTCTATGGTGTCACGATTTTGCAAATCATCCTCTGTTCCATAAATAATTGCAGTAGGTATATCCCATTTATCAATTGGATGTTCTTTTACATAGCAGTAATAATTCCATGAAAGAGTATCAATTGGCGTAACTATTTCCTTCTTCTCTTTAAGTAATTCCTCTGTAACATTGAACCATTTGAACATTTTACATATAACCTCCTCCATATCAAGAATAGGTGACTGAAATAAGCATTTCTTTATTAAAAAATTTTTATATGCAATCAAACTAAAATATGCACCAAGACTACATCCGAATAAGCTTATCTCTGTCCAATTACCTTGCGCATATGCTCCAATTACTTCAAGGTCATGTACTCCATTCCAAACATTACATTTATAACTTGTATCCTTTCGTTCACCATGTTCTGGAAGGTCAAAACTAAGAACTTGATATCCTCTTTTAACTGCTATTTCAGCAAATCCTTGCGCACTTTCCTTGTTTGACATTTTCCCATGAACAAATATATATATTTTATCTGAAGATTCTCCCCATAAAATCGCTGGAATATTTCCTATATTTATTTTTCTTGTATTTATAACTTCCATAATTAGCTCCTTTTCATTAGATGAAATCTTCTTATTTTAATCTTCGCTTATTCCATAAACTAACAAGTTCTCTAATAACATTTAACAGCATTGCAATCATTACTAAAACACTTACAATTACATTGTTATTACCTTTCCATAAAATGATACTTGCTGCCACCAATAGAAAAATTGATATTATTAACATAAATTTTGTTTTCATAATCTTCCCTTTCATTCATCCTGATAAATCTGTATAATCATCACGTTATTTTTTCAAAAACAAATGATTTACAATCATCACTATATTTACGTTCTTCAACAAATGTAAATCCACATTTTTCAGTATAGAAGTAATAGTTTCTTTTTGAATAATTAGGAGTTTCAACAGTCCATTTTTTTGCCTCTATATATTTTTGTTCTATATCTTTCCAAACAATAGTTCCCATATTATTTTTCCTATAACCTGGATCAATAAATAACATTTCTAAGGTATATTCACTATTCACATTAATTCCTACTGTATACGCACCTATAATATTATTTCTATATATTATTTTATAACTTTCAAAATCCTTATGCTCGTTAAGTTTCTTAATTAATCTACCATCATTATATCCTGTAGGACCGTCTTCTTTTAAGTCCGTGTGCATAGCTGTATCTTCATTAAATGAAGCAAACATTATGCTTGTTAGTATTCCATAATCAACTGGATGTATCTCTTCATACTCTATCTTATCATTCATTCTTAATCATCCCTTACTTCATCACAACATATAGTTGAATTGTCTAATCTGTTAAATATAGGTTAAAGCAAGCAAATCAAAATTTACTCATTAAACGAACCAATCTCAATAAGATTTCCTTCAATATCTGCAATATAACACGTTCTTTGTCCCCAAGGTTCTGTTGTTGGTTCCATTACTGATTCTGCTCCTTTAGAAATGATGTCTCGATATACTAAATCCACATCATTATACTTTGGTACACTTAAAGCAATTTCATAATGTCCATTGATACCACTAACATAATTAAATCGTTTATTTGTCATTTTTTCGAAATCATTTCTTCCATAAAACATAAACAATGTCCCATCTTTTTTAAGCATTACGTTTGGTTCTTTTCCATCCCACTCTATTTCAAATCCAAGAATATTTTTATAAAACTCAACCATAGTCTTCATATCATTTACAAATATTCCAATGCCATCTAGTCTCATTTTAATCTTCCTTTCAAATTTATAATTTGTTATTTATTTTTATAAATAGTGGTTACGAACTGCCTTATTAATGAATCACCATCTATTTCTGTAATTGAAGTATTATTTGTTTTAAATTTAGTCATTTCATCAAAAGGGGTGTTGGTTAAATAACATTGTATACACATAATTACAGCACTATGAATTACAATTACAGCATTATCACAATTCTCATTTACACTCTTATGTATCGAAGTCAAAACACGCTGTAACATATCCTGATATGATTCCCCGTTTGGAGGTTTAGCATATCTTCTATTTGCATACCATTTTTCATATTCTATTGGATATTTTTCTTTGACTTCCGCCCATGATAAGCCTTCCCATTCTCCAAGATTAATTTCCTCTAATCCTTCTCTTGATATATATTCCACATTAGTAGCCTTACTCAAAATTTCTGCTGTTTTAACTGCTCTTCTTTGTGGACTGGAATATTTTTTTGAAAATTCATATTTATTATAATTTTCTTGCAATACAAACTAATTCAGCAAAATCACAAATTATTGTAGCATTTGGATCCTTATCTACTTCATATCTCATTTTTTCTAATCCACTTTTATAATCAGAATCTTTTAATAACGTTAGTATAGAGATATCTTTATTTTCTGCATATTCTAATAAATGAGATACTTTTTCAATTTTCATAGTATACTTAATCTCTAAATTTACATCAAATTCTCTATTAGTAAGCTCATTGTAAATTAACTCTTTTGTCCAAAATCTTGTTATATCTTCATAATATGCATTAGGAAAGTATTGATAAATCCACCAATTTTTCATATCATATACTGATATATTATGCATTTTGAAAATCCCATGTTTGTCTAATACACGCTGTATCTCATCCAGTGCTTCTGCTTTTTTAGTAAAATGCTGAAATGCATAATTATTTACAATGTAATCAAACATATTTGATTCATATGGCATGTTTTCTGCTAAACCATTTACCAAATCAATATTTCTCACTTTTTCCTTAGCGATACTGAGCATATCATTAGATTCATCTAATCCATACCAGTTAATGTTTTCCTCTGAGAAATATGACATTTGATTTCTAAGATAAATTCCTGTTCCACAAGCTAAATCTAAAACGTTATATTCATTCTTTTGACACTTTTCAACAAATTCTTCTAAATAAAAATCTTTTTTAATATTTTGTCTATACATATTTTTATCATACTTGTCTGCTATTTGAGAGTAGTCAGTAACTTTCATTGAATTCGCCTCATTACATATTTTAAAAAATTGTGTAGAATATCTACTAATTATAAAAATTAAAGTTGCTTTTTAAATACATAACTAGTTTTATCAACTAAATGTGTTCTCAACTGCTTCATTACAGGAAAAGCTTTAAGCAATTCTTCTTTATTTAATAATTCTTTAATATAAACAGTCTCTTTATTCATGTATATCTCTCCTTTTTATAATTCTTTTCGTACAATTGTTATTTCACCAAAATCTTTATAAAAAGTAAACCCACATTTTGAATACAATTCATATGGTCCATGGTAATGAAAATAACAATTCTCACTCCCCTTACGCGGATACCCCTCTACATATGAATATCCATCATTCTTAGCCTCTTCACAAATATAGTTCAATAACATTGTAGCAATCCCTTTTCCTCGCATTTTAGATGAGATATTAAAACAGACAATAGATTTAATCTTCATATCATCATTGATAGTATTTTTTAATTGTTCACTTCCTCCTAATCTCTCATAACCTTTTCTTTCTCCTGCATTGCACCAACCAACAACTTCTCCATCTTGATAAGCTAAATATCCTTGTAATACTTTATCTTTAATCAATTTCATTGCTTTATTTCTGCGTCCCTGCTTACCTAATTTATTTATCTCAGCTTCTTCTACTTCTCTCAAATGACTTTCAAGGCAGTAACATGCAGACCAATCATCGTGATCCTTAAAAGCAACATTATCGAAATAATTTATAAAATCATTAACCAGTTCAGGTGATAATGCTTTAATCTCAATACCCATTCTTAATCCTCCACTCAAACAATATTTATGAAACGCTAGTTACATGCCTGCTATCTATCAAGAATACATCACCTATATATGAAGTGTTGTCCTCCGCACATATTATGGCACTGTCATCACATATGCCATACAATGGATATTTTTCAGAAAGTTCAAGCAGCTCGTCTGTTATATTATCTTTATCCAAATGTGGTTCAACCGAAAATTCAACTAATCCAATTGCTTCATATACTTCAAACTTATTATGCTCGCAGGTTACTGTACATACAGCCATTTTCCCCATGTTCATCGAACCTGCACTCATTCCGATGATCACGCCTTTTTGTTCTCTTATATATGGTATCAGTCCGTAAGATTTTAAATAGGCAAACTGTGTAGGCGCATCACCGCCTGCTAGCCATAAAACATCTGCATTTCTGACTTTATCTTGTGCCGTTTCTCTTGACATTCTGCTATCTATAACATCTGAGCTACCAAAAGTTATCCCACAATCAGAAAACATCTTTAAAAAGTGATTACAATACCAATCCGTTTTATCATGTATATTTTCAAATTCTGAAGCTACAAAAACAAAGTTCATACCTGTTTTTATATATGTCTTCAATAACCTGTTAAAATCATCGGTAAATCCATTAGGAAATCCACTTGTCAGTATTTTAACCATCATATATCCGCCCTTTCAAATTAAAGTTTCTTAATTAAGTTCATGCTCTATTACAATAATTGATTCTTGATGCTCACCAGTCATTTCAACTGATATCTTTTTTACCACAGTGCTAAATTTCTCGTTATAATGTTTATTTACATCATCAAATGCTTTATTAAGTAACTCCAAAGAAAATACTTTTCCGAAGGTCATATGCGGGACATAATTATGCCCTATAATAATCTTTATCTAATACCATCTAATCTCATTTTAGTCTTCCTCTCAAAATTCTCTTTTAAAATACACCATATCAACTAATTGCTTTCCGCATTCATAAATTGGATTATCATAGTTATCTATAAAAAAATCTTTAATTCTATGAGACTTTATAAATCCACAGCTTTTATAAAAGGGCACTGTTAAAGGGCTATCTCCTGTTCCTACATACATAGTATCGCAATCATTTCTAAAATATTCAAAAATATGCTTAACCAACTTCTTTCCATAGCCATAACCTTGGAATTCTTTATATATAGCAATATTTTTCAGTTCATAGATTCTATCTGCCTCTTTAGTCACTACACAGATTCCTCTTAAGCCATTATCATATATTGCAAACATAATGCCTCTTTGGAGGTATTTATCAATCATATTTTCTTGTTCATCTGCTAATAACAGCAAATCTAAAAAGTCTTTTTTATTTTCTTCTATTATTTGTATTTTCACTTTTGACCTCCATAATAAAAAAACACCTTAATATCTAAGACTATATACTTATTTTCATTTTACTTATAGATCTTTCCGTACAACTGTTATCTCATCAAAAGTCCTTATAAAAAGTAAATCCACATTTTGAATACAGTTCATATGGCCTGTAATAATGAAAATAACAATCCTCTAAAAATTCTTAATCATGACGATTACCATTTAATTTTACTGGCAATGCCCAAATAAAAAGTGATGTTGCTGGTCCAAAAACAAAAGAACTATCAATCAAAAATCGGTATTCTGTTGGAACATTTAAGCTATTTATAATTAAAGAACCAATAATATTAAATAAAAAAGCGATTAAAACCAAACCAACTCTTCTACTTGTTTTACCACTAATAAATTTTTCTATATCTAACTTTAAGCCGATATTAAAACATATTAAAAAGGATACTATATATGTTGCAATTCCCAAAAAATAACAATAACTTTTCATAAACTAAATCTCCTTTTGTATTAATAAAGCACCTCAATAACATTACATGTTATTTATAATATATTTTAAGAATATTAATGTATAAAGTTTTTTATTTACTATATCATATAAATATAGAGAATCCGTTACTTCATATACATATTATACCATAATTGTATTTATTAATAATTAAAATTGTATAATCACTTTGATTATCATTTTCTAATTTTTAATATTCGTATCTATAAAATAAATATAACTAATCACTTTTCAATCATTGAATAAAAATAAAGGCATCAACTTAATTCTTAACTTTAAGTCGATACCTTCAGTATATATACAATCTATAAACGTATAGTCTAATTTCCCTTTAATTTCAGACTTCATATTAATACATAAAGCAAAGTATAAAGTCAAAAATTGAAATATTTAATTAGTTCCATTCATAACAAATTATTTTACATCTAATCTTATTATAAAGTTTTCTGTCTTTCCCTTAACTGTTGAATACTAAAGAGAAAAATAAAGGTTGTCTTTAATGTTATTTATATCCGCTTCGGTAAATAATTTATCTGAACTTATCTCTCCTACACTTTTATTTAATATAAATTCATCAGCAAACATAACTCCATCAGCACAACCTTGATAAGATACTGTGTTAGATAAAATTATGTCTTTATTAACTTTTTTATCTAAATAAATAGTTTTAGAATAAGATTTTATCTTTTCTTGATTGTTCCCAATAAATTGTATATCTCCACCATTAACTATTTGCTTATTAGGAAATATAATAATAATTCCATTACTTATTCTTATATTTGTATCTTCCCCACTAAATGACTATACCTTAAATTCTTGTCTATCAAGTTCAGTTTTATATGATACGATCATCCTAATAAGAACAATGCCTCCAATAAGTAAAAAAATCAAAAATCCAATTACAATTGATTTCTTCATATTCCACCATACTTTAACTCGTTATAATTTACTACTACTTTTTTAAGAATATTGTTCATATAGATTCATTAAATTGTATTGCTATCTTTTTGATATTTTCCATGGCAATTTTATCATCTTTAGGTGAAATATTTTCTGTATTATGTGAGTATCCTGTTCCAACAGATACAGCATTCATTTTATGTAATAAACACTCTGCTGTATCTATTGCTTTTTTCATAGAACCATCGCCACCTCCAACTAAGAATATGCCGCCTTTCTTCTTTTTATCTATTGGATTTACATTTCTAAAAAATTTTGCACACCAATACGTTTGTAATCTACTCATTATAGCTAACAACTGTCCTGTTAGTTCAGAAAAATAAAGCGGTGATGCTATTAGAATATTATCGCATTCCTGAATATACTTATATACTTCCTGCATTTCATCATTTTGACTACAACCATTATTTTTCCAACAATATCTGCAATCAATACATGGTTTTATATTGCAATAATAAGCATTTATAATTTTGTATTCCCCATCTAAGTGTTTAGTAAATTCATTTACCAAAGTCATGGTATCACCATTTTTTCTTGGTGAACCATTAAATATAAGTGTTTTCATTTAATTTCCCTCTTTTTTATAAAATATATATAATCCTTGCTTCGCTTTAACTTACTATTGTTAATCACTTCTTTATATAATTATTCATTCATTTACTTTCTGTCTTCGCATATTCTTTTAATATTGCAATAAATTTTATTAAATAATTAATACCCCAAAATGTTAATAATAACATTAATAACCTGAATCGATAACTAACTTTGTCCCACATATAAACTATTATGGCTATAAATATTGAATTTACACAACTTAAGCATAATTGTATTTTAAAGAATTTATCGTTTATTATAACAAGATTCTTATCTTTCATTGTATAATTTATTGCTAAATTATGCAATTGCTAGTATTCTCACTTTATAATCTTAAATCTTTGTATCTGCAAAAGAATTTGTCTAAGCACATTTCAATTATTAAATAACAAAGAAAGGCATCAACTTAATTCTTAACTTTAAGTCGATACCTTCGTTATATATAGATAAAACCTCTATGAATTTTACTTATATGGTTTACTTATCAATATAGATATCTTAATTCTATATTCAACTTATTATATAAATATATTTACATCTTTGCTAGATTTTAAGTGGATATCTTCACCAGAAATCATAAACATTTTTGTAGCTTCAGGGGGCATAATATGCAGTCAGCCTTTGGAAAATAAGCTGTTGAAGCTACTTAATGGAAGGTTGTTGCATTTATTGCTTGTCACAATGTATATTGGGAGTATGCATAAATGTGTGCAACCTTTCATTTAGCAGCCTCCAGCGAAATTTTCATAGTCTGACGAAACAACAATATTTATGATTTCTGTAAGCTACCACTTAACTCAAGTTTCAACGTTGTACTTATATTTCTAAATGAATAAGTCAAATTTTCTCCACGCTTCGTCTAATAATTCCACATTGCTATTAAAGAAGTCTTTCTTTTCCTTTTCAACACATGCAATTAAAGCATTAATCAAACTTAGTGGTGCTGAATAAGATTCAATAAGTGTAGAACCTTTACTTATAGCTGTTAATGTAACATCTGAGTATGGTACGAGCGGAGATAACATATTATCTGTAATTGCTATAGTTGTAGCTCCTTTTTTCTTTAAATGAGTATAGATTTCTACAGTGCTCCTAGCATACTTTTCAAAGCTGATTCCAATAACTACGTCCTCATCACACGCCTCACTGATCTGCTTTGGAATTTGCTCTATGTTTTCAATTAAATAAACATTGCTAAACATTAAATCAAGATAATATTTTAAAAATGTTCCGAGCACAGTAGAGCTTCTTCTTGAAACTATATATATTCTCTTTGCACCTAATAATAAATCAACTGCTTTTTTTAATTCATATAAGTTAAGTTCCTCCATAGTCAATTTAATATTATTTAAATCTTCTTCAAATATATTATAAATTTCCTTTTCTTCATCACTGTTTTTTTCACAATCAACTTTTATACGTTCACTCTTAGACACCTGTTCCTGCATAGATTCCTGTGTATCTTTTAAAAATTCCGGATATCCTTTATATCCTAAAAAAATTACAAATCTAGTAACAGTAGCAATACTGACGCCTGATAATTTAGCCAATTTTTCAACAGTTAAAAAAGGTGTACTGTTTGGATGTGATAATATATACTTTGCTATCTTTTCTTGTGATTTACTCATGTTTGGTATCTTTTCTGCAACTTTTTGGTACACTTCCCCCATCATATGAACCCCTTTCTTCTAAATTATTTTCAATAACAGATATTCTGCGTTTTAATTATCAATTTATGAAATTCCATATTAAATCAGATTTATATTCGTAATAATATTTTTTATAAACAAAAAAGGCACCAACAATATAATTTAATTGTTAGCGCCTTTGCTACCATATTCAGCTTTATCCCATTTTATCATGAGCAAAATATTTTGTAAATATATTTACAGGCTATATTTGTTAATCTTTCATTTATTAACTATATAGTTAATTTAGCTTAACTTTATTAACTTTTACTATAGTTATTTTTAATATATTAATTGATTGATTAAAGTGTCTCCTTGGTTTTTAATCTTTTCATTGTCAAAATATTGATAATAATAGCATTTAATCTTACCATTATATAGCTTTCTATTTTTAGTAGATTTCACTCCAAATACTTTTTCAAACGGCTCAAAGGAAGTTAATATATTAAAATCCCAGTCTTCTAATTTTTTCTTTGTATTACCCATATGTTTATAAATAGTATTAAGCATCTCCTTTTCCCCTATTCTTTCTCCATATGGTGGATTAGATATGATAAAACCGTATTTTCTAGAAGTTGAAAACTCCATAAAATCTCTCTTTTGAAATTCTATAAATTTATCTACTCCAGCCTTTTTAGCATTTTCCATTGCAACTTTAAGTACTTTATAATCTATATCGTATCCTATTAACTTAATATCTTTATTTTTTTCAGACTTTTTAGCACCATCTCTTACTATATTAAAAGTGTTACCGTTCATTAGTGGCCACGTTTCACATACAAAACTTCTATTCACTCCAGGTGCTATGTTTTGAGCTATCATTGCAGCTTCAATTAATACAGTTCCAGAACCACAGAAAGGATCTATAAGCTCAAAATTATCATTCCATCTAGATACTAAAATTAGTGATGCTGCTAATGTTTCCTTTAATGGAGCAATCCCTGCAAGCTCTCTATAACCTCTTTTATGTAATCCTGGACCTGTTGTATCTATTGTAAGTGTAACTATATCCTTTAATATAGCTACTTCTATTTTATATACTGGACCACTTTCACTAAAAGTTTCTATTCCATAACTTTCACTCATGCTTTTAACAATAGCTCTTTTAACTATTGACTGACAGTCTGGAACACTATGAAGAGTTGATTTAATGCTCTTTCCAACAACATGCATTACTCCATCTATTGGAATAATCCTGCTCCAATCGACCTTTTTCGTTCCTTGAAATAACTCTTCAAAAGATTTTGCTTCAAATTCAGCCATTTTTATTAAAACTCTATCTGCAGTTCTTAAATGAATGTTGGAAATTGCTATATCCATTTCATCGCCTTCAAAAGTTACTTTTCCATTTTCTATCTTTAAGTCTTCGTATCCAAGTCCCTTTAACTCTTTTGCTGTTATACTTTCTATTCCAAAAGTACTTGTTGCAATTAGATCATACATATTCTATTCTCCTTCTTTATTCATTTGCATTTGAATCGTATATTTTAACCGAATCTTCTTCATCAATCTCTTTTAATGACACTGAAATAATTTCATCTTTTGAAGTCGGAATATTCTTTCCTACATAATCCGCCCTTATTGGTAATTCTTTATGCCCTCTGTCAATAAGAACAGCCAGCTGGATGCCTGTAGGTCTATTTACATCTATAATAGCATCAATTGCTGCTCTGGCAGTTCTACACGTATATAAAACATCATCTACTATGACTATCTTTTTATCCTTTATTTCAGGTCCTAAATGCAGATTTTTTGCCTCAGCATCCTCATGTAGTACAGTTAAATCATCTCTATATAATGTTATATCTACAGAACCAACTGGAACTTCTTTTCCTTCGATGCTTTTAATATAATTTGCTATTCTCTTTGCAAGTGGATAGCCTCTAGTTTTAATTCCAAGTAAAACTAAATCTTCAACACCCTTATTTCTTTCAATTATCTCATGAGAAATTCTAATTAATGTTCTATTTATAGCTTTTTCATCTAATAGGATTGCTTTTAATTTCATGATACCCCTCCACTATTATTTTAAATAATTTATTAAGTTATCTAATATTACTTTAATTCATTTCTTAATTTATCTAATATTATTTGAAAGTATTCTGGAAGTTCTGTAGTAAATTCTATATATTCATTTTTACTCGGATGTATAAAGCCTAAAGTTTTAGCATGAAGCATTTGGCCTTTCAATTTGAACTTCTGTTTCTTAAAACCATATAGAGGATCTCCAACCAAAGGAAAACCAATTGATGCCATATGCACTCTTATTTGATGCGTTCTTCCAGTCTCTAGTATACATTTTATTAAAGTATAACCATTATATCTTTCAATAACCTCGTAATGAGTTACAGCTCTCTTTCCATCTTCAACTATTCCTATTTTTAATCTATCTTTTTTATTTCTAGCTAAAGGTTTATCAATGGTTCCTTTATCATTTTTTATTCTACCTTCAACTAATGCATAATATTCCCTTTTCATAGAATGATCTTTCAATTGTTCTGAAAGTTTATTATGCGATTCATCGTTTTTAGCAACTACTAAAACTCCTGAGGTATCTTTATCTATTCTATGAACTATTCCTGGTCTCACTACTCCATTTATACTTGATAAATCCGTACAATGAAATAATAAAGCGTTTACTAAAGTTCCGTTATAATTACCTGGTGCAGGATGAACTACCATTCCTTGTTGTTTATTTACAACTACAACGTCTTCGTCTTCATATAATATGTCTATTGGTATATCCTCTGGATCTACATTTAATAATTCTGGTTCATCAATCATTACTTCAATTTCATCAGAAGATTTTACCTTATAATTGCTCTTAGGAATTTTATTATTAACCTTAATATTTTCTTTTTCTATAAGTCCTTGAATAAAAGATCTTGATTTATCATTAAAAACTTCCGATAAATACTTATCAATTCTTATTCCCTGATCCTTCTCATCAACAACAAATATATTTTTTTCCATATAATAATACCTTTCTATCATGCAGATTCTTTCAACATTATAATATATTAAATAATACTTTACAAATAATATTATAGGAAATAATTTGTAAGATTTTACACTATATTAGTCTAATTTTGATAATCCTAAATATTTTACATTTATTTTATAATATGTTATCATTATTTAGTATTAGTATATAATTATGCATTATGTATTAATATTCATATAATTGCTATTTTAAGCCATAATATGAATAATTAATCATACAATTCAAATTTCACGTATAATAAGGGGGAAAATTTATGGACATTATGACAATTTTAGGTGTGATATTTGCGTTTGGCTGTATAATATTAGGGTATGTATTATCACACGGGTCAATACTCGCACTACTTAGGGGAGCTTCTGCATTAATTGTAAT
>JAEZKY010000230.1 GCA_023435985.1 Bacillota bacterium
GCCTCGACAACTCCAGATATATCTGTTCCAGGAATGTAAGGTAATGGTATAGTCGGCCTTATCTCTGGAGGAAGAATCTTCATCCCTTCACGCATGTACCAGTCTGGTGGATTGATGCCGATTGCGTGAACGCGAACGAGCACCTCGCCTTGCTTAAGTTCAGGACGCGGCACATCCTCGTAACGTAGCACATCAGGACCACCGAACTCATGGAATCGAATTGCCTTCATAGTGTTTGCCGAAATATCTTTCTCTTTTTGAATTGTAGTAATCATCAAATTTCCTCCTATTTTCTTAATTTTTGACTAATGTATTATTTACATATAGTTTGCTTTTGATGTATAGTGTTATTATAGTTTCATAGGTAACATAATAACAAGTACGCACATTTTTGTGCCTTAAAATCGGAGGTATTACTAATGACAGATCAACAAGGAAACAAGATAATTTATTACAAAGACGAATGTCACATTATTGACGCTCTTGAAATCATTGGTGGAAAGTGGAGACTGCCTATCTTGTTCGTTATATACCGTACAAAAAGCATTAGATATAATGAACTTAAGCGAAATCTACCCGGAATAACTAATATTATGCTAACCCGTTCCTTGCAGTCTTTGGAAGAACATGGTCTTGTGAAAAGAAAGGAATTTAATAAAATTCCTCCTCATGTGGAATATTCTTTGACGGATATTTGTAAATATTTAGAGCCCGCTTATGAATCTTTAAATGAGCTGGGTAAAAAATTGTCAGAGCAACATCCTGATAAGATATAGATAATGATCCAACGGAAGGCTTTTGGGACATTCTAAAATCTGAAATG
Source organism: Bacillota bacterium (assembly GCA_023435985.1). GTDB lineage: Bacteria > Bacillota > Clostridia > Clostridiales > Clostridiaceae > Clostridium. The sequence goes on from JAEZKY010000230.1 coordinate 824, forward strand.
TACTATCTAAGAAAATTCGATACATTTGGTGAACTTAAAAAAGCAATTGGTTGCAGATTTACTTTATGAGGCAAAAATCTATAATCCGTTTTTAATTCTTGCATATGCAGCTTATGATGATATATCTTGGTTTAATATTTCTAATGAATTAGATATTCATCTATTAACCGATATAAATATGTGAAACTCTAACAGCGTTGGATCTCATTTACTGACTCTAAATATAAAAATACCATAAATTATCTAAATCTATAAATAAAAAAGAATGATCTATTAGAGTGTTATAGACCATTCTGAATACTGGTTAATATTTATTTAATAGGGGTTAAATAATGTTTAACTACTTTATATTTATATAATACTTGAGATTTGTGACAGTAATATGGCAAAATATTATTTATATTATCTGCCATTTTCCTCCAGTATAAAGTATAAAAAAATTGCAAATTCAATCTCTTGAATAATGCAATTTTACAATTTATTATTTATTTTTATTAATTCATTATAACTGATTAGTTTATCTCTATTTATTATTCAGTTTACATAATTTATATGTGAATTTTTTCACTTTATTTTTATGCATGGATGATATCTTTATGATTAACCATTTACCCATTTACTATCATTCCAATAGAAATTTTATTCTAGGATCATTTTTTACAAAATCAAGAGTTTTATCTTTTTTAATTCTCATTTTAGCTAAACTTTCATATTTATCTTTGCTCCACCCCTTAAGAGACTTCCACTTTCTATGCCTATATAACCTTGACTTTAAATGATCCATACTGTCTGCTTCATTTATCATATTTATAATCAACTCTATAGTTTTTTCTTTATCATGTTTTTCCTTGGCTAAATATAAATCAAAGCTATATTTTTGGTATTCGCCTAAATCAAATGCTTCAACCAACTTTTTAACGCGCTCTGTATATTCTTCTGCTTCACTAAATTTATTTTCTTTTACTAACATCCTTATTATTAAAAATAAAGCTCCTGTTGTTTCTAGCGCATCCTTAAATAATATGTCCTCACAGACTCCATAAGCTTCCTCAATTTTTTCACTGCTTTCAAGTATTAGTGCCTGTTGTATTTTTTTCTCTATGTCTAACTCAAACTCCGGGATTTTATCTAATATTTCTTGAGCCTTTTCATACTCTTCTCTATCTCTATATATTGCAGCCAATGATATTTTGGCCATAGATGCTGCTTTTTCATTGCTGCCTACTGCTGCTAATTCCATCCAAGCAATAATTTTTCGTTCATATTTGTCTTTTTCATCTACCTTCGATGTAACTAAAAATAATCTTAATATTGATGATATTCTTAATATTAACTCATCACAACTTGAATATTTCTTAATTAAATCACTGCCTCTTTCAAAAGCCTTTTGGTATCCATCTTTTGATACCATTTCACTAACCTCCCTTCCAAGTTTATTTACTTCTGTAGCTGTTAACTCCTCATTAAATGCTAATAAAGTATTAACATCAATTTTTAAAATGCGAGCAAGAGGTGATAGAAGCGTTATGTCTGGATATGATATTCCATTTTCCCATTTATTAACTGCTGGTGCACTAATATTTAAATAATTAGCAACTTGCTCTTGAGTAAGATTTTCTTCTTTTCTACATTTTCTAATAACTTCCCCTATTCTCATGAAATGAACTCCTTCGCTTATCTATACATTTAATTAATTTCGGCCTTCGTTAATTAAATCATATCAAAGCTACATAATTTTAACAATTGAAGTATTTTCATTTTTTATTCATGAAAATTAACTATTGGTTAATTTTCTTTATGATTAAATATCTCTTTATATTATATTTAATGATTGGATTTCTTAAACGGATTTAATCGTATCACTACTATTTTATAATTTGTCTAATATAATTTTAAAATTACTTTCTAAACACAATAGTTGTATCTTACAATTAACTATGCTATTATTTTCCTAAGGAGTGATATTTTTGAATGCTGCAGATAGTAAAGATTTTAGAGAATTAATAAGAATACTAGAGCGAAAACTGGGATTATTAAATAAACAAGATAGTTGCTGTTTAGAAGTTACTTTAGCTCAATGTCATGCATTAGTTGAGATAGGACGTGCTGAAAATATTTCACTAAAAGCTTTAGCCAATTTAATTGACCTAGACATTAGTACTATGAGTAGAACTGTAGACAGCCTTGTAAAAAAAGAATTTGTATTTAGAACTCCATCAGAAACGGATAGACGAAGTGTAGATATTGAATTAACAGAAAAAGGATTAGTACTTTTTAGAGATATTGAAAACAAAATGGATGATAAATTTAATAATATTTTTAATCAAATCTCTTTAGAAGACCAGTTAACTGTTTTTAATGGATTAAACATTATTATTAAAGCACTAACAAAAAATGAAAACATATCTAACTGCTGCAATAAAGATTTAAACGATAATGAAAATAAATAAATCGGAAAAGACGTTCAGTTTACGCATTTTTATTTTTACTTAAAGAACTCTTTCCTTATAAAAATATTGGAGGGTTAATGATGAAAGAAAGTAAAGAATATTTTGATGAAGTATCATCTAATTGGGACAATATGAGAAATGACTTTTTTTCGGATGAAGTAAGATTGGTAGCCTATAAAACTGCTGACGTTCAAGAAAGAAAAGTAGCTGCAGATATAGGAGCTGGTACTGGATTTATAACAGAAGGTTTAATCAATAAAAATGTTAAAGTTATTGCTGTTGACCAATCAGAAGAAATGCTTAATTTATTAAAAACCAAGTTTTCAAATTACAAAGATCTTAAATGCATTCAAGGAGTCGGTGAAGAATTACCTATTGAAGATAACTCAGTAGATTATGTGTTTGCAAACATGTTTTTACATCATGTTGAAAATCCAAGTTTAGTAATAAAAGAAATGCAAAAAATCTTAAAATCTGGAGGAAAACTTGTAATTACTGACTTAGATAAGCATAACTTCGAATTTTTGAAAACTGAGCAATATGATGTTTGGATGGGGTTTGATAGAAATAATATTATAGAATGGTTTGAAGATGCAGGGCTTAAGAATGTAACTGTAAATTGTGTAGGAAGCAACTGTTGTGCTGATTCTAAATGTGGATACGAGAAAACTAGCATCAGCATTTTCTCTGCATATGGAGAAAAAATTTAATTATTTTTATAAAGGAGAAAGTATTATGAATTATACAATTGAAGAAATGAAAGAATCTGATTGGGAAGAAGTTTCAAAAATATATCTTGAAGGAATCAATACAGGTATAGCCACATTTCAAAACTCCATTCCAATTTATGATGAGTGGAATAGCGGACATATTAAATCTTGTAGATTAGTTGCTAAATCAGATAAAAAAGTCCTTGGTTTTGCTGCTTTAAGTCCTACTTCAAGCAGAGCTGTTTATTCTGGTGTAGCTGAAGTTAGTATTTACATTGGTAAAAATTACAGAGGACTTGGAATAGGTAAAGCTCTACTAACAAATTTAATTAAGCTCTCAGAAGAAAATAATTTTTGGACTTTACAATCTGGAATAATTAGAGAAAATACTTCTAGCATAGAGCTGCATAAAAAATGTGGTTTTAGAGAAATAGGAATAAGAGAAAAAGTTGCTAAGATGGATAATGGTATCTGGCATGATACTGTCTTGATGGAGCATAGAAGTAAAGCAGTTGGAATCAATTAATTATAAATTCATAAATAAAATTAATAATAGATAATCAAAGTAAAATCTTAACTTGATTATCTATTATTAGTTTAAATATTTTTAAATCTTATTTTTTCTTGTTTAAGATATTTTTTAATACATCTCTATTGGTTAATAAATTCTTTAATTGTATTTTTTAAATTATACTTATTGCACTAATACTTTATCTAATACACTACAAAGAATATTAAGCATCTTATCAGTATCATTTTCAGTTATTATTAAAGGAGGCATTAAGCGAATTATTGATGGTCTTGGTGAATTTATTAAGAGCCCTTCATTTAAACATTCTTCAACAATTTCACTTCCCTTATCTTCTGTAATATCAAATGCTAAAAGTAATCCCTTTCCTCTTATCTTAGTTAATTTATATTTATCTTTTATTTCATTTAATCTTTTTATTATATACTCTCCCTGTATGTTAGCATTGTGTGCTAAATTTTTGTTTATAATTTCCCCAACTACAGCTAGTCCAGCAGCCATTCCAAGCGGTTGAGCTGAATATGTTCCTCCTTGATCACCAGGTTCAAATATATTAAATTCTTCTTTAACCAATAATGCAGATAATGGATATCCTCCACCTATTCCTTTTGCCAATGTCATTATATCTGGTTCGACTCCATAGTGCTCATAGGCAAATAGACGTCCAGTTCTCCCCAGTCCGGTTTGTACTTCATCAAATATCAATAAAATTTTATGTTCTTTACATATATTACTCAAAGCCTTAATGTAATTTTTATCAAGTTCATTAACTCCCCCCTCACCTTGTATAGGTTCAAACATAATTGCACACGTATTTGAAGTTATAGCTGTTTTTATAGCTTCTAAATCATTTAATGGTACATGCTTAAAACCAGGTACCTTAGGTTCATATAAATCTTCCCAAATCTTTTTACCAGTTGCAGACATTGTGGCAAGAGTTCTACCATGAAAACTGTTAACAGCAGTTATTATCTCATAGGCCCCATTAAGAAATTTTACTCCATATTTTCTTGCTAATTTTATTGCCCCTTCATTCGCCTCAGATCCACTGTTAGTAAAAAATACTCTATCAAAACAAGAATTATCAGTAAGAAGTTTTGAAAATTCGATCATTGGCTTATTATAGTATGAAGGACTAGCATTGATTAATATTTTACTTTGATTAATTAATGCTTCTGTAAGAACCTTTGGGCAATGTCCTAATGCCGTTACTGCCCATCCCCCCATAAAATCAAGATATGATTTTCCTTCCGTATCCCATAAATAAACACCTTCTCCACGTTCCATTACAATATCTGGACGTTTTGTAGTAAATAAAATTGATTTATTTGCCTCTTCAAGAAATTCTTTTGTACTATTTAATTTATTCTCCATTAATATCAGAACCTTTCCTATTTATTAAAATGGCGATTATTTTATTAGAACTAAGCGGAATTATAGCTAGCTATAAAAAAGAAACATCTTATAACTCAACCACTTAATTTTTCAACTCTCTCCTTATAATAATCATGCAGTAAACAGAATATTTATTCAATAGTTTCAAATGTATTTCCTATTTTTATTGAACAACACTGTTTTTAATACATATTGTAAACAATCTATATTTATCACTTATTGCATAATTATGCACAAAGCAAAATCAAAAAAACATCTATCCTTTTTCAGAATAGATGCTTTCATCAATATTATTGTACTTATAAATATTTTAAATTCATATCCAAGTTATCTATTCAATTTTGAATATTGCTCTTCAGTTATTTCAGTAAAAAAGTTAAATACAAAATTTTTATACTGATCAATTGCTTGCTTTTTTTCCTCTTCTTCTTTTACTTTTATAAAATAATCTACAGGATCAATATTTATAGCTTTGCTCCAATAAATTCTATTACCACTAAGTGTAACTTCTGCACTATAAGTCATAAGATAATACTTCATCTTTCTAATCTCCTTTTAAATTATTAATTTCTGTATGTTTAAATTAATTTAAAAATAAGATTATATATTTTGTACATAACTTTATGCATTTTCTTCTTTAGAATATGAAAAATACTTTCTTCCCCAATGTAATGCTACATTTACAAGTCCAATCATTACTGGCACTTCAATTAGAGGTCCTATTACTGCAGCGAATGCTACCCTTGATTGAATTCCGAATACTGCTACTGCAACAGCTATTGCGAGTTCAAAGTTATTACTTGCAGCTGTAAATGATAAAGTAGTAGTTTGGTGATAATTTATACCTAATTTGTAACTTATATAGAATGATATAGAAAACATTACTATAAAATATATTATAAGCGGTATTGCTACTTTAATAACATTCATAGGTAACTCTACAATATATTTACCCTTAAACATGAACATTACTACTATTGTAAATAATAAAGCTATTAAAGCTAATGGACTAATCTTAGGAACAAATTTTTTTACGTACCATTCTGTTCCCTTCATAGGTTCTAATATTAGTCTAGTAAGCATTCCAAGCAAGAATGGTATACCTAAATAAATTGCAACAGATGTTGCTACTTGTCCCATCGAAATATGAACTTCATATCCTGTAAGTCCAAACACAGGTGGTAACACAGTAATAAAGAAATAAGCAAATATCGAATAAAATACTACTTGAAATATAGAATTAAATGCTACTAATGCTGCTGCATATTCACTATCTCCATCTGCTAAGCTATTCCAAAGAATCACCATAGCTATACATCTAGCAAGACCAATAAGAATAAGTCCAGTCATCAATTCTGAATCAGATTTCAAAAATACAAATGCTAGAATAAACATTAAAACTGGCCCAATAAACCAATTTTGCACTAATGACAATCCAAGAACTTTTGGATTTTTAAATACTTTTCCAAGTTCCTTGTAATTTACTTTTGCAAGTGGTGGATACATCATAACAATAAGTCCTATAGCTATAGGTATTGATGTTGTTCCAACAGATAAACTTGCGAGTCCCTCTGATAATGATGGCACTCCCCATCCGAGTATTATTCCTAGTGCCATTGCTGCAAATATCCACAGCGTTAAGTATCTGTCTAAGAATGACAGTCTTGATGATTTATTACTCAATTTTAAATCCCCCCTAATTTACTTTATCAATCTAAATTAATTTCATTATCTTTAATTCTCTTTGCTAAATCTTTTATTTTTTCCTCTATCTTTTTAGCTATTAGTATAAATTCTTCATCACTTTTACCAGTTGGATCATCTAGCCCCCAGTCTTCTCTATGCTTAGATGGTAAAAATGGGCACTGAACATTACAGCCCATTGTTACTACAATATCTACCTCCGGAATGTCACTTAAAAGTTTAGATTTTTGTGTTTCATTCATATCAATATTATATAAATCCTTTATAATTCTGACTGCATCTTGATTTATTTGAGGTTTTGTTTCTATTCCCGCTGAATAACTTTCAAATACTGAACTTCCATAAAGTTTTCCTAGTGCTTCTGCCATTTGTGATCTACACGAATTGTGTACACATATAAATGCTACTTTTGTTTTCATATTTTTTATCTCTCCCTTGAAAAGTTTATTTAATTAAATTAATCAAATTATTTTCTTTTATATCTTCTGCTTTCCATTCAATAACTGCAAAGTTTCCATTTGAAATTTCATCAACTTTATTTATCCATTGAATTTCATTGTTTGCTTTTGCCTTTAAAATTTCATTAGTCGTATTAGTCGCATAAAGACTTGAGTTTATTACCCACCATTTGCTATAAATTTTCGCTCTATCTAAATCCTTTTGTAATCTCATAGCTTCATATACCGGAGTAGTCTCAGCTAAAGTTACTATTATAACTTCAGTTTCTTTTTCATTTCTTAATTTAGGTAATAACTTTATAACTGATTCTGGTATATCACCCTCTGATCTAGAAATTTCTCTATTATAGCTTTCTGTTGAATCTAAAAGCAATAGAGTATGACCTGTTGGTGCTGTATCTATTACTACAATTTCATTTTCTGATCTTTCAACAATATCTGCAAATGCTCTAAATACTGCTATTTCCTGAGTACAAGGAGATCTTAAATCTTCTTCGATATACTCAATATCTTCATCACTCATATTGTTTTCTCTTGCCTTAGCTAATACTTCTTGTCTGTACCTTTCAAGTTCTTCTTTTTCATCAATATTGCTTAAAGAAATTCCATAACTTTCATCTATTACAAATTTTAAATGAGCTGCTGGATCAGTAGTTGTTAAGTGAACTTTCTTACCTCTTTTAGCTAAGCCTAATGCTATAGCTGAAGCAATAGTTGTTTTACCAACTCCCCCTTTACCCATTGTAAATATAACCTTTTTGTTGCTATTATAAAGATCTTCTATGACATTTTTAAGTTTTAGCATATCAATAGTATTTAACACATCTTCACTAATTTTAATATGATCTTCTTTCAGTAGAGCTCTTACATTATCGAGTCCAGTTATATTATAAGGTCTTAAAGGAATTTCAAAAGTTTCTATATTTTTAAATTTAGCTGGCATATTTTGAAGAGCCTTTTGTTGTTTTTCGTAAATAGCTGTTGAAAGTTCATCATCATGATTTTGAAGTACACCATTAATAATTAATATTTGGTTATTCACTCCTATTTCTTGAAGTTCACTGGAAGCTCTTTCAGCTTCTTTTAATGGAGAATTTTCAGGACGAGATACGAGCACAAGAATTGTTTTATCTTTATCAGCTAAAGTTTGTACTGCTTTTTTGTATACTTCTTTCTTTTCTTCAAGTCCCGCAAGCTGGCCTAAACATGATGCTCCATGAGTACTTTCACTTATAAAATTACTCCAAGCTGAAGGTAATTGTAACATTCTCAAAGTGTGACCTGTTGGTGCTGTGTCAAAAATGATATGATCATATTCATTAAACGCTTTTTCATCAGTTATCATCCCAGAAAATTCATTAAAAGCTGCAATCTCTACAGTACACGAACCTGATAATTGCTCTTCCATGTTATCTATAACTGATTGCGGTAATTTACCTCTATATGGAGATATTACACTTTCCCTATATTCAGCTGCAGCAACTTCTGGTTCAAAATTTGCTACAGTTAAGTTTGGAACTTCTTTTATTTGAACACCTTTGTTATTTAATTTCGTATTAAATACATCTTGAAGGTTAGAAGCAGGATCAGTACTTACAAGCATAATATTTTTTCCTTGATCTGCTAAATTTAAAGCTACAGCGCAAGCTGTTGAAGTTTTACCAACCCCACCTTTTCCTGTAAAAAATAAATACTTAGTTAAGTTTACTTCTTTTATATCAAATGCTTTAAACATAATTTTCCTCCTCTTTCTAGCAACATCCATCCTTACATCCACAACTTTTTGTTGATTTCTTTATGCTAGCTTTCTTTATAGTAAGCTTTAAAGTATCTGAAGGTATGCCAAGCAAACTACAGAATTCCTCATTAGTCGGATACTTGCCCTCTTTAACTACAACTCCATCAACCATAATTATAGGTAAAGCTTCGACTCCCTTAGTATTTAAAATTTTATTTATTACTTTATTAGTTACAAATATCTGTGGATTATTAGTTAAATTGTATCTCTCAATTACTATTCCTTTGTTTTTTAAGGTATTTAAGACAGTTGCAACTCTTAATAATTCTTTATCTACAGATGGTCCGCAAACACCTGTTGAACAACACATTGCTGGATCAAATATTATCATTTTTTTCATTTTCATTAACTCCTTTATAGTATAAATATAATTTAATTCTTATTTACAAGTACAATTTGATTTATTCTTACAAATGCAATCTTTCGTCTCTGTTACAAGATTCATCATAAACAATGTTAGCTTATTACAATTGTTAATATTTAAGCTGTAATAATTCCAAAGCCCTTCTTTTCTAACTTCTACAAGACCACATTCACTTAATACCTTCATGTGATGCGAAAGGGTTGGTTGAGTAAAATCAAAATATTCTAAAATATCACATGCACATCTTTCACCACAGGATAATATATCAATTATTTTCAATCTGCTTGGATCGCATAGTGCTTTGAAAATTTTTGCATTTTCTTCATAATCCATCTTCATTCATACCTTTCATATATAGATATATGTCTATATACTCAATATAGAACATCGTCTATGTATTGTCAATATAACTTAGTTACTTAATTTACTTTTAACACAACTAAATACACAGTAATCTATATAGTTATATTATTCAAGAACTAAATTACTGTTACAAAATAGTATTATGAAATTTTTATAGTACTTATACTAATACTCAATCAAAAGATTACCAGAGTCTATTTATCTTACAACAAATAAAGCGATGTATTAACTACATCGCTTTATTTGCTATTATTTAAATTGAAAATGTTCATAATTAAAATTTAAAATCTTAAACTTGCTATCTTTAAATTGCTTTTTTAGATTTTCTCTCATTGGTTTAGGTCCACAAAAATAGACCTCTATGTCATCTTTTATATTTACAAAATTACTTATCTCTTTTACTGATAAAAATCCTTTTTCCTTTGAGTTAAATAGATGTATTCTTAAGTTACCCTTACTTAAAGCCTGCAATTCATCTGTATAAGCTCCCTCTGCTTCATTATTATATGCATAGAAAAAGTCTATTGAAAAATTCTCATCTATATTATACTGAGCAAAGCTCCTAAACGGTGTTACACCTATTCCTCCTGCAATCCATATTTGATTTTTTGCTCCAGTTCTATAATCAAACTTACCATGTGGTCCTGATACTGAAAATTCACTTCCTACTTTAAGATTATCATATAATGCTTTAGTATCATCTCCCAGCGCTTTAATTGTAAACTGTATATATCCTTTTTTTGGTGCCTGACTTATGGTAAATGGATGAGATAAAAACTTATTATCCTTATCTAATATCTTTAAGAACGCAAATTGACCAGGCTTAAATTCCATATCATTTCCAAGTGCAGCTCCTGTTATCTCTAGAGTTCCATTAGCTACACTCTCTAACCTCTGTACTTTATATTTGTATTTAAAGGAAAGTTTTTCATAAAAGAACATACTATAAGCTACAGATATTAGTCCTATTAAATTTATAATGTCTATCCATATAGCATATGGTTTGAGCGAAAATACAGCATAAGTTGCACTTCCATAATAATGATAAATTCCAAATGCATATGGGATAATCATAAATTTGTGAATAGTCTTCCATCTTTCATAATTTAGTTTTTTTGCAACGATGGCTATAATTATAAGAGCTATAAATAAATACATACTAAACCTTCCAAACATAGCATAAGGATCTTTTACTCCTTTTATACCTGATGCTCTTTCAGCTCTTTTTCCAATATCCATTGTAATATTATGAAAAATAGCTAAAAGAAGTGCGGATATACTTAAATATCTATGATAAATATATGATCTATCTAAACCATCAAATAAATTATCCAAAATCTTGTGTCTAGTAGAAATAAAATTAATAAATGCAAATGCAATTAAAGAAAATGATGCTAATAATTGTGAATATCCAGTCATAGCTGAAATCTCTCTTGTTGGTTCAATAAATAACCATGTTATCCAGGTTATTGCCATGCTTAATAGAATAATTGTAATCCCTAATTTCTTTTTCATAAGTTCCCTCCTTTAATTTTAGCGATAAGTGACTATATACTATTCTTTAATTCAATATATAATATTATCTTCTACAGATAATCATTATCTTATAATTATTATTCTAATACTCTTTCTAAGTTTAGTATAGTAACACAAATTTCTTTTATTCATAACCCATCATGAATTTACATGCTTTTATCTCATAACTTATCTTTAGTGATAGAGTGTATTATACGTGCCCCCTCTCACTAAAATTAACGTTCTTTTCTCTTATACTCTTTTATGTGTATAAGATGTTAATATAGAAGGAACCCATCCCATGTAATTCACAACCTTTCTCCATTACATTCCTTATTCTCACACTTTCCACATATTTATAATAATATAACAAAAAGCACCTATATTTCTGATATGCTCCCTTTATAGTAGACAGTTAAAATAATAAAACTGTCAATATGAAGGGAGTATATTTTTATGGGAAGAAAAGCTAAAGTTTCTTCAGAACAAAAACTTCAAGCAGTTAATGATTATCTTTCTGGAATGAAAGGCGGTACTCAAATTTGTTATGAGT
>JAEZKY010000257.1 GCA_023435985.1 Bacillota bacterium
GTTGATATGTAATAATCTTCAAAACCTTCTTTTAGTGAACTACCCACAATAGGCTTAAAGTTTCGAGATGTTGAATGAAGAGCAGAAAGTTTTTTTACAGATATCATAACATGAGTCATATTATCAAAATTGCATTTTTCACCTTCTATCCAAGGCGTTAGTATAAACAGCATGTCCTTATAGGATACAAAGCGATTATTATCGACAGTAGGTAAAAGTTTTGGAACCCTTATACTATTTCTATATAACCATTCAATAGCAGAGTATACATAGAGTAGATCTTGTATATTATAGTAAACCTTTTTTAAACAATAACTTTTTTCATCAGAATCTATTCTATATACTGCTCTTTGTTTATCGGTGTCTTTAAATTTTACTATTGAAATTTTGGAGTTTTGCAAATTATAATAAGGCAAAACATTTTGTCTTATGATTTCAGGAGAAAGATTAAAATCTTGTAAGGACAAAGTTTCAGTGTTCATAAGTACACTCCTTCATAAAGATATTGTTTAAGATCATTCATATGCAATATAAAAAACTTTATTAATAAATAATATTAAAATAATTTTGTTAATATACTTAAAGTATTTGATAAAATTATAAAAATTAATATGTAAAGGATATTATTTTTAAATAATTTGCAAATAATAAATATAGGTAATAAATAGAGGAATATAATGATAAAGATAGAATACATAAAAAGAGGTGAGAATATATGAATGTGAGGGGAAAAATTCAGAGTTTTGAAAACTTGACATTGATTAAAGAAGCAGCCTTTTCAAAGGATTCTCGAGGAAGAAAAATTGAGGAAGAGGATGATGATATCAGAACTTGTTATATGCTTGATAGAGATAGAATTATCCATAGTAAATCATTTAGGAGATTAAAACATAAAACACAAGTTTATATAAAAACATTTGGTGATCATTATAGAACCAGATTAACTCATACGTTAGAGGTATCTCAGGTTGCACGAAATATTGGTATTGGAATTGGATTAAATGAAAATTTAATTGAGGCAATAGCTTTAGGCCATGATTTGGGGCATGTTGCATTTGCACATATTGGAGAAGAAGTACTAAATGAATATTTAAAAGATGGTTTTAGGCATAATGAACAAAGTGTGAGAGTAGTAACAAAGCTTGAAAATGACGGTTTGGGATTAAATTTAACCGAAGAGGTAATAAACGGAATATTACATCATAGCGGGCTCGGTACAATAAAGGATATTTTTACGCTAGAGGGAGTTGTAGTTAAGCTTAGTGATAAAATGGCTTATCTAAATCATGATATTGATGATTCTATAAGGGCAGGGTTATTAACTAAAGATCAAATACCAAGAGAGATAGTTAAAGTTTTAGGTGATAATTCAAATCAAAGATTAAACACATTAATTAAGGATTGTGTAAAAACCTCAACGTATAATATAAAAAATGAAATCAAAGAAGTTGGGATGAGTAAAGAAATTAATGAGGCAATGATAGAATTGAGGCAGTTTATGTTTAAAAATATATATTTAGGGGATAAGTTAAAAGAGGAAAGAGGAAAAGCACAATTTATAATTAGACAATTAATTGATTATTTTGAAAAAAATCCAGAAGAAATGCCTCAAATTTACTTAAAAATAGCAGAAGAGGAAGATTTACAGAGAGGCGTAGCAGATTATATTGCAGGGATGAGTGACGATTATTGTTTATTACTTTTTAATAAAATATTTGTTCCTAAATTAGTTATAGATTAGCGGCAAATTACAATTTATAAGATAATATTTAAAGGAAGATATATAAATAAAGTTTTTGTGACTAAAGTAAAAGTCATTTTAAAATAAAAAGAGGATTTTAAAATAAAAAAAAGAATTATTTAATAACAATGTTATTCACTAAGAAATTATTTTTAGACGAGTCATACCTATAATTAAAATAAATGAAAAATTTTATAAAATTTTTAGAAGGAAAACTCGTTATTATGTCGAATAATATATAATTGCTGAAAAAATCAGCAGGAAGGAGATGTCTCCTTGCAAATACCAGAGGAAGTAATTGAAAGCATAAGAGAACAGAATGATATTGTTGATATTATTTCAGAAGATGTGAGATTAAAAAAGTCAGGGAAAAATTACATGGGATTGTGTCCATTTCACAATGATAAATCCCCGTCATTTAGTGTTTCAAGTGAAAAGCAAATATATAAGTGCTTTTCATGCGGTGAAGCAGGAAATGTATTTACTTTTGTCATGAAATACAAAAAACTTACTTTTGTAGAAGCAGCAAAGTATTTAGCTGATAAAGCGAATATTATATTAAAATTAAAAGAAGAGGAAAACACAGAAGTTTCAAGAAAAAGAGATATTCTATATAAAATAAATGTTGAAGCTGCTAGGTATTATTTTGCTAATCTACAAAAAAATAAAATGGCAAAAGAATATTTTTTGAGAAGAGGAATTAAAGAGGAGACTATAAAAAGGTTCGGCCTGGGTTATTCTCTTAATGACTGGCATGGATTAGTAAATTATTTAAGAACCAAAGGATATAAGAATGATTTATTAATAGAAGCGGGATTAGCTTCTAAGAGTGAGAAGAGCGGAAATATATTTGATAAATTTAGAAATAGAGTGATATTTCCAGTATTTGATGTAAAAGGAAAAGTTATTGGATTTGGAGGCAGGGTTTTAGATGATTCAAAACCAAAATATTTAAATTCACCAGAGACAAAAATTTTCCAAAAGGGAATTAATCTTTATGGATTAAATTTTGCAATTAAGAAGCAGCTGCAAGAAGATTATATTGTCATAGTTGAAGGATATATGGATTTAATATCACTTCATCAATATGGAATAACTAATGTTGTAGCATCTCTTGGAACTGCTCTCACTGTAAATCAGGCACGACTTCTTAAAAGATATGTAAATAAAGTAATAATTTCTTATGATGCTGATTTAGCGGGGCAGACTGCGACTTTAAGAGGATTAGAAATCTTAAGAAATGCTGGCTTTGATGTGAAAGTATTAACGGTACCACAAGGAAAAGATCCAGATGAATTTGTGAGAAACAATGGGAAAGAGGCATTTTTAAAGTTAACAAAAGACGCATTGCCTTTAATTGAATATAAAATTAAAAGAGCGGCGCAAGGTATAAATTTAAAAAATGGAAATGAACTAGTACAATATGGAGAAAAAATTGCTGAAATTTTAGCGGATTTGAATCCAGTAGAAAAAGATGTATATATAAAGAAAATTTCAGAGGAAACATCAATTAAAGAACAGGCATTATATGACTTACTTTCACAAGTAATAGCAAAAAAACAAAAAGAAGACAATTTTGTGAATAAAAAGGAATATGATGGAACAAAATTATATGTAGAACCAGCATACTTGAAGGCTGAAAGAGCCTTACTAAAATTGATGTTTAAGGATGAATTCTATGATGAACTTAACAATGTTATAAAAATTGGAGATTTTGTAATAGAATCACATAATAAAATTTATTCATTAATATTACAAGGCAAAAAAGAAGATACTAATAATATAGAATTATATGTAGAAAGCAGATGCAATGATATTGAAAGTTCAAAAGAATTAATAAAGATAAAGGAACATGAAATTTTAGATGTTGCTGATAAAGATAGACTTATTAATGATTATTTGATGAAAGTTAGAAGTTTTAAGCTTAAATTAGAAATTGAAAATTTAAAGAAAAAACAAAGTGGGTTTGAAAAAGAAGGAAATATTGAAGAATCTATAAAAATAGCAATAGAGCTTACTAAGTTATCAGAGACGCTTAAAAAGGGAGAGAGAGGTTAAAGGTTATGACGGAAGGAGGCAATAATAATATGGAACAAAAAGCGAATGGAAAAGTGATAAAGCCAAAAGATGATAAGAAAGATAAAAATGCTAAGATGGCAGCTGTAAAAGAGTTAATTGATAAGGGTAAGAAAAATGGCTCGTTAACATATAAAGAAATTATGGAAGCTATGGATCATATTGATTTAAGTCCAGAGCAAATAGAAAAGATATATGAAGTTTTGGAAATGACAGGTGTTGAAATCATAGGAGAAGTCAATGATAATAGCGCTGAAGAGGAAGAAGAAATTGATTTATCTGTACCAGAAGGTATTGCGATAGATGACCCAGTTAGAATGTACCTAAAAGAAATTGGAAAGGTACCTTTATTGTCTTCTGAACAAGAAATAACTTATGCTAGAGAAATAGAAGAAGGAAATCAAAAGGCTAAGAAAAAATTAGCTGAAGCAAATTTAAGATTAGTTGTAAGTATAGCTAAAAGATATGTTGGAAGAGGAATGCTATTCTTGGATTTAATTCAAGAAGGAAATTTAGGACTTATTAAAGCCGTTGAAAAGTTTGATTATAGAAAAGGCTACAAGTTTTCAACTTATGCTACTTGGTGGATTAGGCAAGCAATAACAAGAGCTATAGCTGACCAGGCTAGAACAATAAGAATACCAGTGCACATGGTAGAAACTATAAATAAACTTATAAGAGTACAAAGACAGTTATTGCAGGAATTAGGAAGAGATCCATTTCCAGAAGAAATTTCAAAAGTTATGGAGCTTCCAGTAGATAAGGTTAGAGAAATTCAAAAGATTGCTCAAGAACCAGTTTCATTAGAAACTCCAATAGGTGAAGAAGAAGATTCACATTTAGGAGATTTTATTCCAGATGATGAAGCACCAGCACCAGCTGAAGCAGCGGCATTTACAATGCTTAAAGAGCAATTAATAAATGTATTAGATACATTAACTCCAAGAGAGGAGAAAGTATTAAGACTAAGATTTGGACTTGATGATGGAAGAGCTAGAACTCTTGAAGAAGTAGGTAAGGAATTCAATGTTACAAGAGAAAGAATTAGGCAAATTGAAGCTAAAGCTTTAAGAAAGTTAAGACATCCATCAAGAAGTAAGAAATTAAAGGATTATTTAGATTAGTCAGCTAAGAGGAAATTTTACAGCTTAGTAATTTGAATTTAATTGAAGTTATAAGTTATATTAATGCACAATGTACAATACGAAATTCACAATTAGGAAATAGAGTATATGGCTCTTAATTATTCTTAATTATGTATTAAAGATTGTTCATTGTGCATTATACATTATAAATCAGAAAGAGGTAATTATGGAAGTAAGTAAAAGATTAGCTTGGATTATGGAAAAGATGGATAAGGTTCAAGTTGCAATGGATGTTGGAACAGATCATGGATATATACCAATTAATTTAGTAAAAAGTGATATGGCTAATAAAGTTATTGCATCAGATATAAATAAAGAACCTCTAAACAAGGCTAGAATTAATGCATCGTTAGAAGGGGTCATAGATAAAATAGATTTAAGACTTGGAGGAGGTTTACAACCTTTAAGAATTAAGGAAGCAGAAGTAGTATTAATTGCAGGAATGGGTGGAAATTTAATTCGAGATATATTAGAAAAAGATTTGGAAAAAGTAAAACACTTAAAGTATTTATTATTGCAGCCAGCTCAAAATCCTGAGATACTACGAGAATATCTGTATAATAATGATTATGAAATTATAGATGAAGATATATGCTTGGATGAAAACAAATATTATGAAATATTTAAAGTAAGATATAAGAAGAGAGATTATATATCGTTAGAAAATATATTTTATGAAATAAGTCCTATAATGTTAAATAGAAAATTACCTTTATTAAAAGCATATATAGAAAGTAAGATTGAAAAAAATAAAAAGATTATGGATTTTATTAAAGATAACACTGAGCATGCAGAAATGCGAAAAATCGAATTATTGGAGAAAAATAAAAAATTACAAGGGTTATTAAAGAATTTCTAGGTGGTGTAATTATGAGTACAGTATCAAATATAATGAAGGAAATTGAAGAATTTGCTCCAAAGTTTCTAAAGGAAGATTATGATAATGTGGGATTAATGGTTGGAGATGAAAATAAGATAGTTAAAAAGGTTCTTTTAGCTTTAGATTGTACAAATGAAGTTATTAAGGAAGCAATAGAGCTTGATGCTGATTTAATTTTAACCCACCATCCATTACTATTTAAAAAACCGAAGAGCATAATTAAAGGAGATCTTACAGGGAACAAAATTATAGCTTTAATTAAGGAAGATATAGCACTTTATTCATGTCACACTAATTTGGATAGTACAAAAGATGGTATCAATGATGCAATCGTGAAGATGCTTGGATTTGTTTCAGAGAAGATAATTGAACAAAATGGATCTAGAAATTATGAAGATTGTGGAACTGGAAGAATAGTGAAGCTTGAAAATGAAACTTTATTTTCTGATATAATAGAGCTTGTTAAAAATAAATTAGGTATAAATCATATGAAAGTTGTTAGAGGAACTGAAATAGTAAAAACGTTGGCAATAATAAATGGCAGCGGACAAGATCTTTTTTATAAAGCAAAAAATCTTGGCGCTGATTGCATAATAACAGGGGATACAACTTATCATTTTGCATCAGACTTTAAAGAATTAGGTATAAGTATAATAGATGCAGGACACTTCTCTACAGAATATCTTGTGTTTATTAAAGTTTTAAAATTCTTGGAGGAAAAATTTAAGGATGTTGAATTTTTCACATCAAAAAAAAGCGCCGATCCATATGAGTTCGTTTAGTATTGAAGAGAAGGTTTGATTTGCTATGGAGATGTGATAAATATGATTTTCTGAGCATTTTTGTGATTGGAAAATATTAGAAAATAATTAACTAAAATAATATATATATGCATATACTTATATCGTAATAATAATTTTGTGGTGAGTTATGAGTAGAGATGATGATTCAAGCAAATTCGGAGAACAATTGAAAGATGATTTCAAAAGCATATTTAAACATAGTAGGATGGCAATGGGAAATATTTTTAGAGGATCAAGTAGAAAGAATTCATGGGGGAGAGTAAATAGAGGCTTCCCATTTTTCTTCAATAAAAATCCACTTTGGTGTTTGTTTTATCCCAAAATAATTGTAGCAGCAATAATACTTTTAACATTGTTGTTATGCGGCGTAAGCATATATGGGTTGATAATAATAATTTTAATGGCAGTAATTTTTGTTTTAATATAAAAACTTATATTATGTTTGACTTAACAATTTGCAATATAAAATTGATAATTAAAATTGCAATCTTATAGAGAAAGTTTAGCTGACTATAAATAAAATTTATTAATGCGTAATTTTTAGTATACAAAAATTGCCTTTTAAAATATATTTGCATATTAAAAAGAAGTATGTTAAGATATATTTTGCGAGTGAGACGTGCAATCGCTGCTAGACTTAGATCTAGGAGAGGAAAGTCCGAGCTCCATAGGGCAGGGTGCTGGATAACGTCCAGTCAAGGCGACTTGAAGGAAAGTGCAACAGAGATATACCGCCTAAGTTTACTTAGGCAAGGGTGGAAAGGTGATGGTAAGAGCTCACCAGCGTGATGGAGACTTCACGGCTATGTAAACCCCACTTGGAGCAAGACCGAATAGGGAGGCAATTAAGGGGCTGCCCGTCCCGCCTCCGGGTGCGTCGCTTGAGCTTACTGGCAACGGTAAGCCTAGATAGATGATTGCTTAATACAGAACTCGGCTTATGGCTTATCTCGCAACAAGTAATTGCAAGGATTTGAGGAATACCATATCGGTATTTTCCCTTAACTTTCCCTTGCTTTTTTTGCGTATAAAACATTTGATAGAATATCTGTAGCTTCAGTATTCATTTCTTTTGTTACATGAGCATAAATGTCAGATGTTGTTTGCATTATTGAATGGCCTAAACGTTCTTGTATTATTTTCATTGATACCTTATTCTTTAAAAGTATAGTTGCATTACTATGTCTAAGATCATGCCAGCGAATATTTTTTTCTATTCCGCAATATTTACATAATCTTTTTATTCTTTGAAGAAATCTAGAGGGGATTAAAAACTCTCCATCTTCTTTGGTGAAAATCAAGTCATATTCTATATTATTAAATTTATTTTTTATATAAAACTCTCCATATTTAAGTTTGTTTTGCATTTGCAATATTTTATGTTCTTTTAAGAGCTTTATAATTTCATCACTTAAAGGTAAATCACGATAAGATGTTGGAGTTTTTAAATCAGATATAGTATATATATTTTCTTCTCTTATAAGAGCATTATTACAGCTTAAGGTTTTATTATCGAAATCAATGTCGCTCCATTGTAATCCGCACATTTCACCACGTCTTAATCCTGTTTCTATTGTTAATGACATACCTAGAAAAAATAAATAATCATCATATTTTCTTGTATCAAGTTTAGAATATATTTGTGATACTTCATCTAAGGTTAATATATTTGATTTGTATTTACTTCTTTTTGGCGTATCAGTAAATTGGCATGGATTTGTATTGATCATCTGCAGCTTTAAAGCTTTGTTTAAAGAAGCTTGCAAAACAAGATAATGTTTTTGGATTGTAGTTGGACTTAAATTATTCCCAGGCTTTTGGGGACTTTTTACTTTCCGTAAATTTGCTAAGAACTTTTCAATATGAATAGGTTTTATTTCAC
This sequence comes from Bacillota bacterium, assembly GCA_023435985.1. GTDB lineage: Bacteria > Bacillota > Clostridia > Clostridiales > Clostridiaceae > Clostridium. The sequence goes on from JAEZKY010000257.1 coordinate 8,528, forward strand.
AGAGTTTTAAATTGCCTAAAAATGGTGAGATATATTTATCAATACTGTTCTTATAACTAGAATATGTGTTGGCACTTTTTGTTGGCTTTATAAAATCCTCTATCCACATATTAAGATAAACTTTAAATAAAGTCTCTTTTGGTCTTTCGAAGCCATTATTATTTTTATAAATCTCTTCATTTAGTTTTTCTAAAGCTTCACGTTTGGTTGATCCTCCTTTCCTCTCAATTTGTTTTTTTCTCTCCGTTTACAAATACATAATATCTGTAGTACCAAGTGTTTCCTTTCTTTCTAACGCTTCCTTCCATGTTTTAACACCTCCACGTTAGCTAGTGTTTCGTAATTTGCATTATTTATACTTGATAATTCTTCATCATTTTTTTTGTATAAAAAGTTCTTTTTTATCTATATCCTTCACATAAACGATTTCATTATTAAGTTTTATTTTTAAGATATATTCCCAAAGCATTAAGATCTCCCCCTAGCATAAAGCGAACTGTTGTTCTAAGGGGAATTATAACATTATTTAAAATTAATTTCAATATTTTGGAATTAATTTTTGATTTTTTAGGAGAAAGCATAAATATTTAATACATTAAACTCAAAAATAGCATAAAAAACAAATAAAAAAACTATAGATAAATGAACAGCCCCCTGTCAAGTAGACAGGGTAAATAAAATAAAATTATGCTACTAAGGTGTGGTTCCTATATTCAAGAGGAGCCATACCTTTTAGTTTCTTTTGAAGTCTTTTTGTATTGTAAAATTCTATGTATTCATCAATAGCTTGTTCGAGGTCTTCAAAGTTAGAAAATCTTCTTAGATAATACATTTCAGATTTTAGCGTACCCCAAAAAGCCTCCATAGACCCATTATCGATACATTTACCCACTCTAGACATACTTTGAATTGCGCTAATAGTATTTAGTTTGGTCTTGAATGTTTTACTTGTATATTGGAATCCGCGATCACTATGGAATAGTGGCGTTGCGGTCGGATTGTCTTCAATAGCTTTATCTAATGTATCAAATACTAATTTGTTATTGTTAAATTTGGATAATACGTAAGAAACAACACTGTTATTTCCAAGATCTAGTATTGCACTTAAATAAGCTTTATTTCCGTTAGTTAATTTAAACTCAGTAACATCTGTTAACCATTTTTCATTTGAACTATCAGCTACAAATTTTCTATTTAACACATTTTCAGCTGTAATTTGTGGGGTACTTTGAATATATTTTTTTCTTTTCCTTCTAATAACAGCAGTAAGTTTTACAGATTTCATAAGCCTGTAGATACGTTTATGATTATATTTTGAATTTAGTCTTCTATTAATATTTAACGTTATACGGCGATAGCCATAAATACCATTGACCTCTGAATAGATTTTAATAACTTCTTCTAAAACAATTTTATTTTCTTTATCTCTTTGAGATTCGGATCTATTTAACCATTTATAATAAGAAGCACGTCCAATTTTTGCACATATACACAATTCAGATATTGAGTACCCTAATGTATGCAACTCTTTGATTGCAATATACTTATCTACCCCCTTTCTATTTCTTCTAATTTTTTTAAGAAATCATTCTCCATTTTTAAACGTCTATTTTCAGCTTCTAAAAGTTTTAATTGTGAAGCAAATTTTTCTGATTTACTTAACTCTTCAAAGTCTTTATTTTTACCGCGTCTATCGACTAGCGAGTTATGTCCATTTTTATTGTATTTCCTTACCCAAGTATAAACTTGTTGATAGGAAACATTATATTTATTAGCAGTTGAATTATAATCGTTAGCGTTAGCAATACAAAATGATACTATTTCAATTCTTTCTTGATAAGTTGTTTTTCTTCCCGTGGTCATAATGTTATCTCCTTTGGTATTATGAGGTTTAAATATCTTATGACCACTATTATACTTCTTAATCCACTTACGGAGAATACTCTCAGATGATATATTATAAGTACTACATATATCAGGTAACGACCCTTTTCCACTAAGATAATCAGTTACAGCTCTAAGTTTAATATCAGAAGTATAATAACTGTTTTTATTACTTGTTATTAATCCTTCTAGACCAAAGGTTTTATATTTGCGTATCCATAACCTAATTGAACTTTCATTTATTCCTAAGTCTATTGCTGCTTTACCAATGCTAATTTTTCCTGCGAGATAATCTTCCACAATCTTTATTTTTATCTCAGATATTATTTTAGCTTTTCTCCCCATAACAAAATGCTCCCTCTATAGTATCAGTTTTTATTATTTTAACTGTCTACTATAAAGGGAGCATATCAATATCACATTTAGAAAATATTTTATACAACCTAAAAAATTATAGCATTAACAAATAATAAAGTTTTATGTGGATAAGCATAAGGAATAAAGATAATAATGTGAATGAAAATATTATTAATGCTTCAAGAAGAATTTTGGTGTAGTTTTATGATTAAGAAGTTACTTTTTATTATTGATACATTTTGTAAGCAATGTCTGAAAAATTGATTTTGCCTCATATATTAAAATTATTAAATTAGAGTGGTGTATTTAAAGAAAATGGAGTTTAAAGCCGCCATGTTTTCCATATTATGCAATGATATTGGATAGTAATATTTAATGGAATATATTAGGAAACTTATTTGCCCCATTTATGACTATTTAATAGCAATAAATACCGATTTACATTTTTTCGGAACTCGTTAGTTTTGAAGATATTTATAGAAATGTAGGTGTTTTTTGTTGTATATTAAAAAGCAATAAAAATAAATATTGAATAAACTTTACATTTAATATATAAAAGTTGTAATATGTAAACATAGTAAAAAAATACCATGAAAGTAAGAGCATACTTAAAAATGGATATTACTATTGCAGAGGCATAAGATTTATCAAAGAAACATTTTAATTTTTTGAAATTATTTGTGATGTGGTGATTGAGGAAAATATATTAATCTCACATTGATGTACTCATTCTACCAAACTGTAGATCTTTTCATGTTCTGTTAATGAAAATATGAATAAGGAGGGAATATATGAAAAATGAATTGATTTTAAAAAAGGATTTATTGGATAGATTTGTTTTACAAGTAAAAGAGAAATATCCTAAAAAAGCATTTGGATATTTCATTTCTTCTGAAGTAGGAGGACAACCAGATGATTTTATTATGTTTAAAGATGATGTGAGAGATGAGTGGAGAACTACATTTGAAAAATATGGTGATTATTACGTTCGTAATAAAGATGCAGGTTTTTTAGCAACTGATGAAGAAATGTATGAAGTACACAAGGAACTTGAGATGAGAGGAAAATATATTGTGGGGGTATATCATAGTCATCAGAGGCATCCGGCCATATTTTCTACAGTAGACATTGAGTTACACCCTTCAGAAGAATTATGGCATTTAATTATTTCTTTAAGAAATATCGATATGCCTCAGATTAAAGCTTTTGCTATAAAAGAAAATTTACCAGTAGAATTAAAGATAAGAACTTTAAATCGAGTACATGAATAATTATAACTACTTGTTGTTCTATCAATATTGTTTCACGGGGGACAAAGCTATAAGATAAATGCTTTATACGACTGTTGTATATTGATTTCTAAGAAGTAAATTTGTTCTTTATTTAAAGAAGTACTTGATATATAGATACCACTAGACGTAGCATATATCTCCGTTGATTAATTGCGTTTATTAGCAGGATTATAGTACTTTTAGAGTAGCTGTTATGTTTTTTTAAAATTATTAATATTCAATGAATCTAAAGTGATTTTGAATTGTGGAGTTTAAGTAATAAATTAAAAAAGGTGTGGAATGGTTAAATGGATAAAAGGCAAACAGAATTTGTAAAGAAGTTAATTGAATCTAAAGATCAGAATTATATCTATGAAAATGTGAAAAACATATTTGGATATGATAAAGAGGGTATTCCTAATGTTGTTGATGGTCAGGTTCTTTATTTAGCTTGGCAAGCTATAAAAAACACTTCGGCAGAAATGGAACATGAGCTAATGGAAAAAAGATTTTATCAGAATAGTCAAGAAAGATATGAGGAATTTGTTCAACCACATATGAAGAAAATAGATGGTACGACATTTTGGATGGGTTCAGCATTAGATGCAAAAATTAAATATTGTGGTGAAGAACCTCAACACAAAGTTCAGCTAGATGCATATTATGTCAGTGACATTGTTGTATCACAAGAATTATATGCTAAATATGATCCTCAATATACTAAGAGCGGAGACGTTAATATGCCAGTATGTTACGTATCTTGGTATGATGCAATTATGTTTAGTAAATGGATAAATTGTAGACTGTTATCAGAAGCTGAATGGGAATACGCATGCAGAGCCAATTCTAATGGAGCTTGGTGTTGTGAAAAAGAAGAAGATCTTAGAAAATATGCCTGGTATAGTGAAAATTCAGATGGCTATATTCATCAAATAGCACAATTAAAGCCTAATTCTTATGGATTATATGATGTTCATGGAAATGTATGGGAATGGATTATTGATAGTTATGAAGATGACTATTATGGTAAGTCTCCATTAGTGAATCCTATTAATAAAAGTGAAAATGGGCAAAAAGTATGTAGAGGTGGAAGTATTCAGGCCTTTTCTGAAATGTGTAGAAACACATTTAGAACTTATGAGTCAATAGATTTTAAAGCTAGTGATATTGGGTTTAGATTGGCAAGGAATGAAAAATAAATAATATTTGGAAGGAGAAAAATTATGAGTTTAAAAGTTGTTTTACCACATTTTTTATGTTCAAATGCAAATGAAAATGAGTTAATGGTTGAGTGTTCAAATATAAGTGAACTTTATGATGCTTTTTATAAAAGAGATACTGAAATAGTGAATAAAATATTTTCTGAGAATAAATCATTTAGAAGAAATGTTATTTTAGTACTTGATGGTAAGATGGTTAAAAAAAGTGAATTTGATAATATTAAATTCGGTGAAAAAGGCGTTCTTGAAATTTTACTACAATTAGCAGGGGGCTGATTTCAAAAAAGAAATTTAGCAGCATATATTTAGGAGGTCAAAAGTGAATAATTTAACAAGTGAGCAACTAATAAGATATAGAAGGCAGTTAATATTAAAAGAAGTTGGACAAGAAGGCCAAAAGAAACTTTTAGATGCCAAAGTTTTAATTATAGGAGCAGGAGGGCTGGGTTCTCCTATTGCACTATATTTAGCAGCAGCTGGGATAGGGAAAATAGGATTAGTAGATAGTGACTGTGTAGATTTAAGTAATTTACAACGGCAGATTATTCATAGTACAGAAAAAATAGGTGTTCAAAAGGTTAAATCTGCTGAGGAGAGGTTATTAAATTTAAATACAGATGTTCATATTGATACCTATTTTTGTGAAATAGATAAAACTAATGTTAACTCTATTATTGAAAATTACGATATTGTTGTTAATGCAGTAGATAATGCACAAACAAGATATATACTTAATGAAGCTTGCTTTAATTATAATAAGCCATTAGTTGAGGGTGCAATTTATAATTTTGAAGGACATGTAATGACCATTATTCCAGGCGATACTGCTTGCTATGAATGTATTTTCCCAGAGGGGGAAGTAGCCTTAAAAGGAGAAATAGGTGTTATTGGAGCTTTACCAGGAGTGATTGGTTCATTGCAAGCAATGGAAGTACTGAAATGCATATTAATGACTGGAAAATTATTAAAGAATAGAATGTTGTATTATAATGGTTTAACAGCTACGTTTAGAGAAATTGAAGTTGAGAAAGATAGTAATTGCAAAATATGTGGACATTTAAAATAATATTATTATTCATAATATATTAAATGTTTAATTTGAGGAGGAAAATCATGTTAGTATCAGTAAGAGAAATGTTATATAAAGCTATGGAGGAAAAATATGCAGTAGGCCACTTTAATACTAATAACTTAGAGTGGACAAAAGCAATATTAACAACTGCACAAGAAAATAATTCACCTGTTATTTTAGGTGTTTCTGAAGGTGCTGGTAAATATATGGGTGGTTATAGAACTATAGTTGGTATGGTAAATGGACTTATGGAGGATTTGAAAATCACAGTTCCAGTTGCATTACATTTAGATCATGGTAGTTATGAAGGTGCTTTAGCAGCTATGGAAGCTGGATTTTCATCAGTAATGTTTGATGGCTCTAGTTATTCTATTGAAGAAAATATTAAACGTACTGCAGAATTAGTTAAATTAACAAAAGAAAAAGGTATTTCACTTGAAGCTGAAGTAGGCTCAATTGGTGGTGAAGAAGATGGCGTAATTGGTGCAGGTGAAATAGCATCTACTGATGAGTGTAAACAAATTGCCGATTTAGGAATTACAATTTTAGCAGCTGGTATAGGTAATATTCATGGGAAATACCCTAAAAATTGGGCAGGACTAAATTTTGATGCTTTAGCAAACATTAAAGAAGCTGTTGGAAATATGCCACTTGTTTTACATGGAGGAACAGGTATTCCAGATGATATGATTAAAAGATCAATTAGTTTAGGGGTTTCGAAAATTAATGTAAATACAGAATGTCAACTTGCATTTGCTACAGCTACAAGAGAATATATTGAGGATAATAAAGATTTACAAGGTAAAGGTTATGATCCAAGAAAATTGCTTCAACCTGGTTATAAAGCAATTAAAGATTTGGTTCAAGAAAAAATGAAACTTTTTGAATCTATTAATAAAGCATAATTTTAATCTTTTTAAATAAATTAAAAAGTAATTTGAGAAAACTTAATGATTAATTAAAAATAAACATAGCTATGCTGGGATGGACTAGTTCTTCCTTATTAAATAGATATTTATGATAAAAATATTATGAGTAAAATTGATATGGCTAAAAGTTCAATTAATTCATTACCTAAACCAGTTACAAAAGGTTTTATTATATTCAATAGTTGATATAGTTGTAAATCTATTTTTAATACAGCCATGAAAGCTGGTTACAGCTACATAGCTGCACCAAAAACTAATAGAGTTATTTATCCAAACAATAATGAAAGACTAGGAATTAAGTTACACCAATTTGCCAAAAGTTTAAGTAGAGATGACTATAACCTAGTCACAGTTAATGGTAAAAAATATTATATTTATAGCTATATTGGCAAACTGAAAGATGCAAAAATGTTTTTATTAAGGTATTCTGAAGATTCTTTTCAAAAAGATAGCTGTTTAAAAACATTTATTTCGTTAGATACGGCATTGAAAGCTTTAGACATACTAATTTAATATAGTGATCGTTGGGTTATAGAACAATTTTTCCGAGATTGTAAAAGCTATCTTAGTCTAAATAATTACCAAATCAGAAATGAGTGTGGTATTAATCGGTACCTTTTAATTATGATTATAAATTACACTTACTATAAGCTATATTCTAATTATGCCTGGCTTTAAATTAGCACAAAGTAATTTGAAAAAAGCCTAAATTATCTGTATTCACAATGCTAACGCAAATGGTGAGCCGATAGAAAAAAAATTGAAAATTCTAAAAGTAGCTTAGAATTCTGTTTGAATATTCGGCTGTAAAATTATTGGAGTAAAAATGCACTATTATATTATTACATATTTGTGAGTCTTTCTTTGCTGCAGGTTACATGAGCATTGAAATTACATTTTCCACGGAATGATACCAAGTTAATATGGAGTGTCAACAACTTTATTCTCTAATACTACCCGTTTAGGCACAATGTGTGGAGGCTTATTTACCAGTGTTTCTGGTAGCTATTATTTAAATGCTTTTACTATGTTAACTATAATTCTCATTTTAAGTTTTATAATGTTAAATTTTGCAAATTGTAGTTATAAAAACGTTGGAAAAGTAATGATGAAATCTTGAAAGAGTTGATATTTATTATTTAAATTAGAAATATTAAAACTTTTTCTTTCTAGTTTAATATTATATTTTTCTAGAAGATATTTACTATGAGGGAGTGATAGATATGGAATACAAATTATTAGCGATTGATATGGATGACACTTTTTTAAACAAAGAACACAATATTACAGAAGTTAATCTTGCAGCTTTAAAAAAAGCTGCTGAGAAAGGAATTAAAGTTGTAATTTGTTCTGGAAGAATCCCATCTCTTATTAAACCATATTTAAAGGATATGCCTAAAAATACATGTATCATTGCATCAAATGGGAGCATTATCATAGATCATAATAATAACAAAATCTATAATGAGTATATAGATAATAATACTATACTTGAAATTATTGATTTTTTAAGAAGAAACTATGATGATATCTATTATCATTTTTTTGATAGAAATTTAGTTTGTTCTGAAAAATTTGAAAGAAGAATAAAAAAATTTTATAAGAGAAATATAATGCTTAATAGAGAATATAGACCTGATTTCTGTATATTGTCTGACTCAAAGCAATATATTAAAAATAATAATTCCACAATCCATAAATTTGAGATTTGTAATGATGATCAAACTTTACTTCAAGAAATTAAAAATAAACTTAGCTATATGACAAATATTCAAGTAGTATGGTCAGGAATTACAGGATTAGAA
>JAEZKY010000295.1 GCA_023435985.1 Bacillota bacterium
TTTTTATATAGTGCATTATATTCTTATACAAATGAAGATACCATAAGCTTTTTTGAGTCTCAAGGAATAAAGTTGAAAAATGAAAGAGGAGGTACGATTTTTCCTGCTTCAGATAAATCTTCAGATATAATAAAAGGATTATCCAATGCATTGAGTAGAACAAATGTAAAAATTAAATTAAATTCTAAAGTAACAAATATTAAATTTAAAAATAAAATAATAACAGGCCTTGAAATAAATAATAACGAGATTTTAAGTGGAGATCATTATATTATAGCAACAGGTGGAGCATCATATCCTCTTACTGGGTCACGAGGAGAAGGTCAAAAATTTTCGCAAATGCTAGGACATAATATTATTCCTTTAACTCCAGCATTGGTTCCAATTGAAATTGTGGATGCTAAGACTAAAGAGCTTATGGGATTATCTTTAAAGAATGTAGAAGTTACAATTAAGGAAAATGACAAAAAAATAATCTATAAGAATTTTGGTGAAATGTTATTTACACATTTTGGAATTTCTGGTCCTATTATATTAAGCGGAAGCAGATTTATAGAAAAAGGTAAACGCTATAAATTATATATTGATTTAAAGCCAGGCTTAAACATAGGTGAATTGGATAAGCGTATTCAAAAGGATTTTACTAAATATATAAATAAAGACTTCAAGAATTCTTTAGATGATCTATTACCACAGAAATTAATACCTATGATTATTAACGTATCAGGAATTTCGGAAAATAAAAAGGTGAATGAGATAACTAAAGAAGAAAGAAAAAATTTAGTTAAGGCAATAAAAGAATTTTCTTTTGATATAAAGGGCTTAAGACCTATTGCGGAAGCTATTGTAACTTCAGGTGGAGTAGACGTAAAAGAGATTGATCCTTCTACAATGAAATCTAAAATAATCGAAAATCTTTCATTTGCAGGAGAAGTAATTGATATAGATGCATTTACTGGCGGATATAATGTACAAATTGCTTTTTCGACAGGCTTTATTGCTGGAACTAATATTTAACAAGATAAAAAATATTTTCTTGTTTGAATTAATAAAAAATTATATAATCTTATAGTAGACGTAAATTATGGGATACAGAAATGAGGAGAACGATTTGAAAATTTCAGTAGCAATAGACGGACCAGCAGGAGCAGGGAAAAGTACTATAGCAAAATTAGTTGGTAAGAGATATAATCTAATGTATATAAACACAGGAGCAATGTACAGAGCAGTAGCATTAAAATCAAGAGAAAGTAACTTGCAGCCAGAAAATGTTGATGAGATTTGCACTCTTATAAAGAAAATGGAAATGCATTTTGAAAATGATGATTTAATATTAAATGGTGAAAATGTACAAGATAAAATAACAACACCAGAAATAAGTAATATTGTATCAAATTATGCCAGCATTCCAGAGGTTAGAGCTATGCTTGTTAAACTTCAACAGAATATGTCAAATAAATTTGATGTAATTATGGATGGAAGAGATATTGGGACAGTTGTCTTAAAAGATGCAAATTTTAAATTTTTTTTAACAGCAAGTCCAGAAGAAAGAGCTAAAAGAAGATTTAATGAATTACATGCTAAAAATATAGAATGTTCATATGATCAAATATTAAAGGATATAATAGATAGAGATTATATTGATACCCACAGAGCCGCAGATCCTTTGAGAAAAGCTGAAAATGCCATAGAAATAGACTCTACTAATTTAGATATTAATGGAGTTGTAAATGCAATTACTGAATACATAAGAAAAGGAAACTAGCAAAAGGAGGCTACAATGCGTGAAGTTATTTTAGCTCAAAATGCAGGATTTTGTTTTGGAGTTCAAAGAGCTGTAGATGAAGCCATAAAAATTCAAGAGAAGCATAATAAAAAAATTTATACTTTAGGACCATTAATACATAACAACGATGTTGTAAAGTATCTGGAAAGCAATAATATTTTTTCTATAGAATTTGAAGATATAACCAAATTAAGTAAAGGTGACGTAATCGTTATAAGATCTCATGGTGTGTCAGAGGCAATTATAGATGCACTTGAAGAAAAGGAATTAACAGTTATAAACGCTACATGCCCTTTTGTAGCAAATATTCAAAAAAAAGTTAAGAAATATTCAAAAGAAGGATATCATATAGTAATATTAGGAGATAAAAATCATCCTGAAGTTATAGGTATAAACGGCTGGTGTGATGATAAAGCCATTATTACTAAAGATGGCACTTTTGAAGGAGAAATACCACATAAGGTATGTCTAGTAGCTCAAACTACTGAGAAATTTAAAAATTGGGAAGAAACCTTAAAAAATTTAAGTTATGTAAATGAAGTATTAGCCTTTAATACTATTTGTTCAGCAACAGATGTCAGGCAAAAAAGTGCAAGTAAAATATCGAAAGAAACAGAGGCCATGATAGTTATTGGCGGGAAAAATAGTTCAAACACAACTAAATTATATCAAATCGCCAAAGAAAATTGTGAAAATACAATTCACATTGAAAATGCAAAAGATCTGCCAGAAAATTTAATAAAAAATAATAATATTAAAAAAATAGGAGTTACAGCTGGTGCATCAACACCAGATTGGATTATTAGGGAGGTACTAGATATTATGAATACAGAAAATAATAATTTTGAAGATCAATTATCATTAATGAACGAATTAGACAAGAGATTTGCTATTGGTGACGAAGTGAAAGGCGAAATACTTTCAAAAACTAGAGATTCCATTTTAGTTTCACTTGTAGGATATAAATCAGATGGAATTATTCCCTTTTCTGAATTATCAGCAAAAGAAGATCCTATAACACTTTCCGAAAAGCTTAATGTTGGAGATAATATCACAGCAAAAGTGATAAAATTACAAAATAGTGACGGCTATGTAGTATTGTCAAGATTGGAATATGAAAGAGAAGAAGCTTTTAAAGAACTTGAAGAAATATTTGCAAAAAGCAGCACTTTTGAAGTTAGTATAAAAGAAGCTAAAGAAAAAGGATTAATTGCTTATTATAAAGGCGTTAGAATCTTCATACCGGCATCTCAAATCGACATAAAGTTTACTGAGGATAAAAATGAATTTGTAGGTAAAAATTTAGAAGTAAAATTAATAGATTTTTCTTTAAAAAATCCAGTTAAAATAGTGGGATCAAGAAGAATTATTTTAGAGGCTGCAAAAGACGCAGAGGATTCTAAGTCTTGGGAAAAATTTAATCTTGGTGATGTTGTAAAAGGTGAAGTAAAGAGATTTACAAACTTCGGTGCATTTGTTGAAATAAATGGTATAGATGGACTATTACATTTGTCTCAAATATCTTGGAATCATGTTAAAAACGTAAGTGATGTTCTTAAAGAAGGACAAATAATTGAGGTTAAAATCATAGGTCTTGATAAAGAAGCTAAAAAATTATCTTTAAGCATGAAAGAACTTATGCCTAAGCCATGGGACAATATAAAAGAAAAATATCCCGAGGAATCAATAGTACTTGGAAAAGTTGTAAGACTTAATGATTTTGGAGCATTTGTTGAATTAGAGCCAGGTGTAGATGGATTAGTTCACATTTCTAAAATTTCTCATAACAGAATAGAGCATCCATCAGAAGTATTAAAAGTTGGCCAAGAAATAAAAGCAAAAATTTTAAGTGTTGATGAAGAAAACAAGAGAATTAGCCTAAGTATAAAAGATATTTAAGTTGCAAAAAGAAGGAATATTTATTCCTTCTTTCTTTTTATATATATGACATCCTGAAAATTTGAAGTATAATTATACTATGTTAAAGTGACTAATAAGCTTATTGCATAATAGGAGGGAGAAGCAAAAATATGAAAAAAAATAAAGTTACAAAGATAAAAACTTTAGTAGAAACTAAATTTTTAAAGTTATATGAAGCAGAATATGAAAACAAAATTGGCAACAGTAGAACTTGGACAATCGCTTCAAGGAAAGACAATGATACTATTCAAAAACATTTTTTTGAAAATAAAGAAGATGATGTAGATGCTGTAATAATTGCAGCTTTTCATAGAGAAGAAAAGAAATTAGTTATAATAAAACAATTTAGAATTCCAATTAATGATTACATCTATGAATTAACTGCGGGCCTTATTGACCCAGGAGAAGATGCTAAGAGTACAATTAGCAGAGAATTAATGGAGGAAACAGGTTTAAGATTAGTAGATATAATCAAAACTAAAGGAAAAGAAAAAGTATATGTATCACCCGGCATGACCGATGAATCATTATCTTTTGTATATTGCATCTGTGAAGGCGAAATAAGTGATGAACATTTAGAGGATGATGAATGTATTGAAGCAATACTAGTTTCTCAAGAAGAAGCTAATAAGCTTATTCAAAGCAACGAAAAGTTTGACATTAAATGTTTTTTACTTCTTCAGAGTTTTGCATTGCTAGGAGAAAAATTATTTGAAGAATAATAGAACCGTAAAAGAGATCTGATATGTGCATTATAATAATGACATATTAGATCTCTTTTTATTTAAATTAATGCATAAATGAATTTGCAATAAAATATAACAAGAAAATTAACGGAGTAATATACATGGATATTGATAGCTGCTTATCTTTTTTGTTACACAATTTGCAGATAGGATAAAGTATAAATCCAAAAGCAATTCCATCTATAATACTATATGTTAGAGGTATAGAGATTATAGTAATAAAGCTTGGAATAAGTTCACTAAAATCATCAAAATTTAAATTTCTTAGATTTTGAGCCATTAAACATCCAAGAATAATAAGTATTGGTGCTATCGCCGCATTGGGAATTAGTGAAATTAATGGTATAAAGAATATTGATACTAAGAACAAAATTCCAGCACCTATAGATGTAAGTCCTGTTTTACCACCAGCTGATATCC
>JAEZKY010000022.1 GCA_023435985.1 Bacillota bacterium
TTTTCAAGTGCTGCTATCTTAGCCATTACATTATTAAATGCATCTTCTTTACTTAAAACTAATCCTGTTTCAGCCATTACTTTTCCTCCTTTATATAAAATCTTGCTTCTTTCAATACTTTATTTATCTCTTGATAATCAAAGTTATAGCCTAGTGCATACATAACATCACGCATAGTAACTTCTTGAAGCGCCCATCTAGGTTTTATGATCTTATGTACAACTGTTACTTTTACGCTCGGATCCTCTTCGAATCTTTTATAAAATTCATCAAAACTATTATCAGTTGCTCTTTTCTCTTCAGTTGATTTTGTAGTTTCCTCTATTACTCTTGAATCTACAAACAAATCAACTATTTCATCTACCAGGATCTTATATATTTCACTAGCTTTCTTATCATGTTCTTTACGCTGCTCTGGAGTACCAAAACATTTAGATTTTTCATAACTAAAGTCAGATAAATAATTTAATATTTGTAACAATCTCTCGTTCATCATGCAACCTCCTGTTCTTTCTTCATTTCAACTTTTAGCTTTGTATCTTTATTTACTATTAAGTTAATTAATTGACTATCTGTTTGGACTATTTCATTAACGCTTTCTCTATTATCTATAAATATCGGAGCTGTTACTTCGTAAAATTCTGATAGTGTATTTATAATCTCTAAGCCTGCATTTATCTGACTTGCTGTATTAGCGTTTGAGAATGGTACTCCATCAATCAATGCTTCGCAGCATTCATCAATACCTCCATTTATCTGTTGCTTAAATAGCTTAAATCTTACAGTTTTAAATTTAGAATTTATTCTTTCTTCTAATAACTCAACCTTAGTTTTTATAAACTCCTCACATAGGAAGTCATATCCTTCAAGTTTCGCAATTTCATTAGCAAGATTACGTTCTTCCTCCTGGAGCTCTTGAATTCTTTTTCTTAAAGTTTCATTAGTATCTTTCTGTCCAAGCTTTTTATTTATATTTTCTAATTCTTTTTCTAGGTTTAGCTTTCTATTAGTCAGTTCTGAACTATCAGTTAATTTGAACTGAGTTATTTTACTTTTCATCTCATCAATAGCCTTTACTAATTCTTGCTCACCTTCAAATGTTACTGTTCTATTAATATTTAGATTTTGTTTCTGATTCTCTAAATCTTCTAACTCACTTTTAAGCTTATTTATCTTTAAGTCATATTCATTTAGCTTATCTATATAATCTCCTATAATTTCTCTATTCTCTTTAGTTGAAGCTTCAAGTCCATTTATCTTTTCTCCAAGTTCCTTACCTTGTTTATTTATTGAATCAAGCTTTTTTCTCTTGAATTCTTCAAAATATCCTTGAGCATTAGATTTTATTTCCTCTAGCTGCTCATCAGCATATTCTCTATGGCAGGTTGGACAAAATCTTGCTTCTTCATCAAATTCAAATATTGTATTATATTCTTGCTGCCATTCTTCTCTCAAAGATTCTTGCTTATTCTTAAGTGAAGAAATAGTTATATTATCAGCATTTATTTCTTCTTCAGCCTCTGTCTTATCTCTATTTAGATTTTTAATCTTATACTCTAAGTTACTTATTTCATATTTCTTATCTGAGATTTTTATATTAAATTCATCTAGTGGTTTATTTAAATCTTCTTTAGCTTTAGTTGATTTAGTGTTATATTCAAGTCTTAGATCTGCCAGCTCTTTTTCTAGTCCTATTCTTGAAGAGCTATTATCGCCAGCTGCTATTTCTTTTGATAACATATCAATTCCATTCTGAACTATTTGTTTTCTAGATTCTAAAAGTTTAAAATCATCTTCAACTATTGAGTTATTACATTCATCAATTCTAAATGGTATTGATTCTTTATCTTTGTTATACTTAGCTATTTGAGCTTTAACTTTCTTTCTAAAATCCTCAATCGGTGTATTACCTGATAGCAACTCTTCAAGTGGTTTTAGCTCTTTTTTATAGTTAATAACATTGTCTTGCTCTATGTCTCCAATGATTTCTAATAATATTTCCCTTTGCTTTTTCCACTCTATACTGTTAAAATATAGAGGATTAGATGTTAACTTAAAGGTTTTATCCGCCAAGATATTATCAACCTTTTCGTTATATTCTTTTTGTTTCGCTGGGACTTGATTGATATAATAAGTTGTTTCATGACCTGAGAAAACTTTATCAGCTAGTCCCTTTTTCTTTGTCCATTTTTCAGTAAAAATTCTTTGAAGTTCTATTTCTTCTCCATTGACTTCTAATACTCCAGTTACGCTATGTTCTAAGCCATGTTTTGCTTGTCCATCTGAATCTAATGTTTTTATCTCAAAGTCTTTTCTATCCTTACTGTCTTTTCCAAATAGCAGCCAACAAAAGCTATCAAATACTGTAGTTTTACCTGTTGCGTTTCCGCCTAAAATGTTTGTTACATTCCCGAAGTCAATTTCAAGGCTTTTTATTCCTTTAAAGTTCTTTAGTATTAATCTTTTAATTAAGATATTTTTCATAACTCTCCTCCTGATTTTTTACTTTTTTAACTTCTTCTAATAATATCTCTCCAAGTGTTTTATAAGTTCCTTTATCACTCCTTTCAAAGGTTGCAGCAACTATTCTATCTAGTGAATCTAATGCATTTTTCATATTCCTCGTAACCGTCCTTGAATATACTTTTGTACAAATAGCACAAATCCTAATGTATTCTTTTAAATTGGTTGTTTTTCCAAAGTGGATTCTATTGAATTTAATATCATCATCAGTATCTTTTAAAATTGCTATGAATTCTTCTTTTGTAGTTTGTGATCTTAGTAAATCTAAGAATAAATAAAACATAATTTCACTCCCTACTCTAAATTTAACTTTCCTTCCTTTCCATATTTCAATGCTGCATCCATTTCTTTAGGATGCTCTTCATATTTACCTTCAGCAGTTAAATCCCATAGTAATTCCTGCCACCACTTTTTATGTTCTTCGTTATCAAAATGAAAATTTGCAGTTATACCATTTTTATTTTTAAAACTTACAATCATTATTCATCCCTCCTACAACAATTTATCAAGTATTTTTCAGCCCATATTTTTAAAGATTGAGATTTAGCTGAAATTTCATCTAACGCATCTATTATTTCTTTTAGCCTGGGCTCTTCATCTTTTGTTATTTTTCCATCTGCAGTTATATCAATTAAGGAATCTTTTATTTTATCTATGCTTGTACGATTTAGAACTCCTAGTATCTGAATCGTTAGTCTTTCAATACTACAAATTTCAATAGGTGACATTGTAAGTTTTCCTATCACACATTCATTGCAGCAGTAATAATTCATTAATTCTGGTGCATTA
>JAEZKY010000178.1 GCA_023435985.1 Bacillota bacterium
TATAATGAGAGATACCGTAGATTCAATAATTGAATTTACGGTATTTTTTCATAATTTCTCCATATGATGTTTAGCAATTATGCAATAAGGTAAATATAATAGTTAAGAGAATATAGAATAAATAGGAGGAATACTATGGAGACTGCTATAGTTTTACTCATATTAGCATTAGTAATAGCTGGAACAGTATATTTTAGCATAGAGTATTTTGAAAATGTTTTGCAAAAACCTATAATGAGGAATGTAATTCTACTATTACTATTTATTTTAATAGAATTATATGTATTGATGTATATGTCAGGATACTATAATTGTGAGGAGATAATAAGCATTATATTTATTTCTGAAATAGATTTGTGCTTAATGATTTTTTCTTTAGTTGAGACGATATATAGGAAATTTAAATTATAGTAAAATGGTTAATTTAAATAATATAGAGTGTTTTAATTGTCAGCTTTGTGATTATAAAAACAAATAGGTAATAAATTTAAATATTATATGAGGGAGAGTTAGGTGGAATAAATGATTATTATATTAACAATTATCATTTCTTTTTTATGTGGATCAATACCAACAGGATATTTGATAACTAAAAAATTATATGGTATAGATATAAGAACACAGGGCAGTGGAAATATTGGTTCAACAAATGTGAAAAGAATAGCCGGAACTAAAATAGCTATTATTACTCAGACAATTGATATTTTAAAAGGAATAATTCCGATGAGTTTAGGAATTTGCCTGGCGAAATATATTGAATTACCAGTATCGTCGAACATTTATCTTTCTATCATTGCACTAGCAGTAATCTTAGGACATGATTATACTCCGTTTTTAAAATTTAATGGAGGCAAAGGCGCTAATACAACTATAGGAGCGTTTATTCTAATTGCACCAATTCCAACTTTAACTGGATTTGCAGTTTATTTAATATTACGAGTATTTACAAGAATAGTCTCTATTAGATCTCTTGCAGGAGGAATGACTATACCTATAATGTGTGTTGTCTTAAATCTATCAATTCCAATAATAGCGGCGGCTATAATAGCATGGATTCTTATGGTGATTAGGCATAAAGAAAACTTAATAAGAATTATACGCAAGGAAGAAAAATAAATTGGATTTTAATGAGACAAGCTATGGCTAATAATTTCAATAATTAGAATTATGCAGAAGTATTAAGAATTCCTAGAATGAATTGATTCATTCACAAATTTATGTTCAGTGAATAATCTAATACTATAATTATAGTTTTTTTATGGAGGTTACAAATGGGCTATTATATTAGAGTAGAGCCTAATGTAAAAATTTATGTAGAGGATCTTAATGAAAAATGTGATAAAACAATTTTATTTTTACATGGCTGGCCTGGAAGCCATAAATTGTTTGAATATCAATTTGATCAACTTCCAAAGATGGGATATAGATGCATTGGAATAGATACAAGAGGATTTGGAGATTCAGATAAGCCTTATAGTGGTTATGACTATGATACGTTAGCCGACGATGTAAGAGGTGTAATTGACGCATTAAAGCTATCTAATATTACGCTTGCAGGACATTCAACTGGAGGAGCAATAGCAATTAGATATATGGCTCGTCATAAAGGACACGGAGTATCAAAGCTGGCTCTTTTTGCAGCAGCAGCACCAAGCCTTATTAAACGCCCCAATTTTCCTTATGGATTAAAAGAAGAAACTGTTTTGGAAATTATTAAGGGAACATATATGGACAGACCTAATATGCTTCAAGGATTTGGTAATATATTTTTCTATCAGCATATAACTAAAGCTTTTTCAGATTGGTTCCTTAATCTTGGATTTCAAGCAGCTGGGTGGGCAACAGCAGAAATTGCAAAGACTTGGATAAAAGAAGTGTTATTTTCTGATTTGGATAAAATAAATGTTCCGACTTTAATTATTCATGGAATTCATGATAAAGTTGTGCCTTTTGAGTTAGGCGAAGTACAAGAAAAATGTATTAGAAATTCAAAGCTTATTCCATTTAAGTATAGTGGACACGCATCATTTTATGATCAGTATGAAAAGTTTAACAAGGAATTAGTGAAATTCATTGAAGAATAGAACTATTGGCAAGAATGGCCACAAGATACTGAAAAATATCTTGTTGCTTTATTTTTAAATAAAAGCTTTTGGAGTTGAGCGTAGATGTACAATAATGGAAATGAAAAAATTGATAATAATATTTAAATTCAATGCAGTATTGATAAAAATCAATAGTGACTATTGATTTTTATATATTATTCTGATAATATTCATGTGTTATAAGATTTACTAAGGATATAATAAATTGTATTAATTTAATAAAACTTGGAAGCTGTGAAAAATTCTTTTATGTGGGCACTTTAGGAATTTGGAGCTAGTTGTGCAACCGGCCAATTTAAACTATTTAATTGTTTTAACAATTAATCAGTTTAAGTTGGCTTTTTTTATAAACATTTATAAGGAGAAGAAATAGTGAGGAGCGAAATGGATGATAAAGGAAAAGAACTTGAGAAGAAAATTGAAATAGTAAGAGAAAGATTACATAAAAAAATAGAAAATCAAGCAGATATAAAAGAAATTCTTAGAGTTAGTGAGAAGCTGGACAAACTTATAGTTAACTATTTAAAAATATGAATTTAAGAAATTTTATTAATACATAAAGTATTTCGCAATATATTTATTTCATTCAAATTAGGAGGAGAGAAAATGTTGAAAACACCAATAAATATTGAAGAATATGGAAAATATACTAAGAAACAGCTTTTAGAATGTCATAAGTATTCATTCAAGCGTTTGAAAAAAAATGACTCTATGATTCCAAAAGAATACAATGAAATATTAATGAATGTTTCTAGGGAAAATATAGAATATATAGAGTCAGTTTTAAAGAGCAGAAAAATAGCTATTCCGAATTACAGTAGCTTAATGTGGAAGGTAAAGGATAAAAAATGTATTATAGGGGTTAGTTTTTTAATACTTTTATTATTTATAATGCATATGCTGATTTTAAGATAATTAGGAACTACAATTAGCTGTACAAAATTCATGTAAAGAATAGAGACAAGCTAACGTAAATATGCCCAATAGATGTGATGAGGGGGGTACTTTAAAAATTAAATAATGTGATATTTAGGAGAAATGTTATAATATCATTAGGTCATATGACCCGGGGTAATATATAATGGTGATATATTCCTATGAGGAGGTACGTATTATGGGAAAGTATGATACGGTCATATTTGATTTAGATGGAACATTACTTAATACAATTGAAGACCTTACAGATAGCGTTAATTTTGCATTAGGACTATATGGTTTTCCGCATAAAAGCTTGGAGGAAATCAGAAGTTTTGTTGGTAATGGTGCAGCGCGCTTAATAGAACTTGCTATACCAGATGGAACTAGTAATCCTATGTATGAAAAATGTTTTATTGATTTTCGCAACCATTATTCTATAAATATGAGAAATAAGACTGATGCATATGAAGGAATTATGGAACTTTTGAGGCAGCTATTAGAAAAGAAGTATAAAATGGCAATTGTATCAAACAAATTTGATACAGCAGTAAAAGAACTTAATAAAATTTATTTTGAAAAATACATAAAAGTGGCAATTGGAGAATCAGAGAAGGTTTCTAAAAAGCCAGCTCCAGATACTGTTTTTAAGGCACTTGAAGAATTAGGTTCAGTTACGGATAAGTCAGTATATGTTGGTGATTCTGAAGTAGATGTTAAAACAGCGAAAAATGCTGGAGTTATATGTGTAGGGGTAACGTGGGGATTTAGAAACAGAAAAGTTTTGGAACAAAATGGTGCAGATTATATTATAGATACTCCACAGGAATTATTAAAAATAATAGCAGTTTAAGAATTAAATAAAGTTGTTGATGAGATATATGCATATCATAGAAGCATAGATTTTATCAGCAGCTTTATTTTATATATTTATTTTAGTCATCGTGAACAATTTAGCCTGTTTTGTAACAGTAGCTGTTAATGCTATTGCAATATTTAGTGCATGATATTATACTGTATTCAATAAAACGTTACATTTGTAACGGTTAATTATGGAGGTAATAATGAAGATATTATATTTTACAGCAACAGGAAACAATTTATATATAGCAAAGAGATTAGGAGGAGAGCTTTATTCTATTCCAAAGTTAATAAAAGAAGGCAAATATGAATTTGAAGATGAGAAAATTGGAATAGTATTTCCAGCCTATGGATGGAGTGTTCCTAAAATGGTTGAAGAGTTTTTAAATAAAGTTAAATTGAAAAGTAATTATATTTTTGGGATAGTATCTTATGGGGCTATATCAGGAGGGACCACTAGTCATCTTTTAGAAATTGGAAAAAGGAATAATATTCAATTTTCTTATATCAATGACTTACTCATGGTTGATAACTATTTACCAGGCTTTGATATGGATAAGCAAAAAGAAAAGGAACCAAAGAAAAATATTGAAGAGAATCTTGCACAAATTGTTAAAGATATCGAAGGCGAAAGGAAATACATTAAAGAACATCCAATAGTAAGAGCAATTTCAAAGAATTTAATGCCAAAATACAAAGGTGATTTTGCAAAGAAATTTAGTGTAGATGATAAATGCAATGGCTGTAAAACCTGCGAAAAGGTCTGTCCAGTAAATAACATAAAAGTAGAGAAGAAACCTACATTTGGTGATAATTGCCAGAGCTGTTTAGCCTGCATTCATCATTGTCCACAAAAATCAATAAGTATAAAAAATGAAAAGAGTAAGGCAAGATTTATAAATCAAAATGTTACCTTGAAAGAAATAATAGATTCAAACAACTAATTATTTAAGAGAATATCTTTAAGTGAAAAACAAAAATTATCGATTTCTGAATAGTCAAGGATTAATGGGGGATATAAGCGTATAATGTTGTACATTTCTGAATATCCAGTGAAAAAGCCTTTCTTTAGAAGCTTAAGAAATATTTTTTTAGCTTTGAGATTTTTATCTAGGGCTATAGAAAGACATCATAATCCTACAGGATATTCTTTACTTGAAAAAGATAAGAAAAAAGTTGTGGAGCTATGTACTAAATATAATGTAATCATTATCGAAGATGATTACATTGCAGATTTGGCTGGGAAAAAAGGAGCAATGCCACTTCACTATTACGATGTGGATAAAAAAACAATATACATTAGAAGTTTCTCAAAAGCTTTTATGCCAGGAATAAGATTAAGTGCTGTTATAGCTCCCAAATCTATGCTTGAAAAAATAGCATCTATTAAGCAGCTTACGGACTTAAACACATCGAGGCTGCCTCAAGGTGCATTAGAGTTGTTTATCAAATCTGGTATGTATGAAAAGCAGATTAAGAAAATAAGAAAATCTTATGAAGCAAAGCTCAGAAAAATAAAAGAAATTTTTATATCGCTTCAACCTAAAGATCTTATCTGGAATGTTCCTGAAAACGGAATATTTATATGGATTAAGTTACCAGAATATATTGATGGATATGAACTGCAAGAGAAATTAAAAAGTTAGGGAATTTTAATAAAACAAGCAGGAGATTGCTTTTTAGAAAAAGAAATAAAGGTAGAGAAGTTTAATTATATAAGATTATGCATATCTGGAGTTTCAGAGGAAAATATAAGCGCTGTAGCAACTATTATTTCATATATTTTAAAATGATTTTTAATCCGATTATATTGAGAATTTGATAAAAATGGGGGAGTTTAAAATGAAAAGTGAAAAAGAAAAAATGATTTCGGGAGAAGTTTATAATGTCCTAGACGATGAAATAAAACAAGATCAGATGAGAGCAAGGAAACTTACAAAAGATTATAACCTAACGGAAGCAGATGAAGGTGAAAAAAGAATAAAAATATTGAAGGAATTACTTGGGACTTGCAATGATAATGTATTTATTGAACCAACTTTTAAATGTGATTTTGGGTATAATATTCATATAGAGGGATTCTTTGTGGGGAATTTTGATTGTTTGATGCTTGATACCTGCGAAATCAGAATAGGTGAAAATTGCTTTATGGGACCAAGAACATGCATTTATACAGCATGCCATTCGTTAAAACCGGAGGAGAGAAATACACCAGCCTGCTTTGGAAAGCCAGTTAAGATTGGTAATAATGTATGGTTTGGTGGAAATTGCGTTGTACTTCCAGGAGTTACAATTGGAGATAATGTGGTAGTTGGAGCGGGGTCTGTTGTTACAAAAGATATACCAGATAATGCTGTGGTAGGTGGAAATCCTGCAAAAATTATAAAACAAGTATAGCAATGTTTATTGGCGAGATTGTTGGTGTATATGCAAACGAAGATAGTTTAGAAAATGGAAGACCAAATGCGTTAAAGGTTAAATCAACAATATTAATGGATACAGGATATTTTAATTTAAATAATAGAGTAGAATCGATCTTTAAAGTATGTAATGGAAATAGGTAAAGAATAGATTAAGACATTAAACCTCCGGCTTATCGGAGGTTTTGATATTCACCTAATTATATTATTCTTATTTTAATAAATTAATGTATATAAATTTTTTGTTACGGATGTATTTAGATTAATTTAAGTTAACTTTTGTTCAAGGTTTAAGTAAAATGAAACTTAAAAAAATAAGAGAATGTAAATACATCATAACTTCTAATATTGACAGATAAACTTGAAAGATGATAATATATGCATATACATATATTATCTATTAGTGAATTTATAGGATTAAAAATTAAAAAGTTTTCACCATTGTACATGTATATGCATATAAAGTGAAGGGGGTATATAAATGAAATCATTATTTGATCAAACACAGTTAGGTGTACTTAAGTTAAAAAATAGATTTTTTAGATCTGCAACATATGAAGGTATTGCAGACGAAAATGGTCATATAACAGAGGAGTTATTTAAGGTTTATGAAGCATTAGCTAGTGGAGGAGTAGGGACTATAATTACAGGTATTACGGCTGTAACTGATTTAGAGGAATTTATTCCAGGTCAAACAGGAATCTATGAAGATTCGTTTATTAAAGAATATAAAAGAATAACTGAAATAGCACATAAATATGATGCTAAGATAATACTTCAAGCAGGTGCAGCAGGTACACAAACAGTTAAAAATGAGGATGGAAAAAAAGTTGTATGGGGTACTAGTAATGTCGAAGATTTAGGATATAAGAATACTCCACATGAAATGACATTAGATGAAATACTTTTAGTTCAAGAAGCTTTTGCAAATGCAGCCATAAGAGCTAAAAAAGCTGGCTTTGACGGAATTCAGCTACATTCAGCTCATGGATATTTGTTAAGTAAGTTTTTAACTCCTTATTATAATCGTAGGAATGATGAATATGGGGGCAGTATTGAGAATAGAGCAAGAATGCTTCTAGAGACATACAAAAAAATGCGTGATCAAGTCGGTTCTGAATATCCAATTTTAGTTAAAATTAATAGTGAAGATTTCATGGAGCAAGGCATTACTTTTGAAGAGTGTAAATATGTATGCAAAAAGCTTGAAGAGGCGGGAATAGATGCTATTGAAATCAGTGGAGGCAGTTTATCTTCACGTCCAAATGAAAGCTATTCAAGAAAAATAGCAAAAGGACAATCTCCATATTTTATGCCATATGCAGAAAAGATAAAGCACGAAGTAAAAATTCCAGTTATTTCTGTAGGAGGAATTAGAGATTTTACTGAATTGACAGAAATTCTAAATGAAACTTCAATTGACTATTTCGCATTGAGTAGACCACTGATAAGTGAAAGTGATTTAATCAACAGGTGGCAGACTGGTGATATAGAACCAGCAAAATGTATATCTTGCGGTAAATGCTCCGGATTTGGCAGGACAGTGTGCATTTTTAATAAAAAATAATAATAAAACTAAATTATATTTAAAATTCAGCATTTATAAAATATGATTTGCAATTGTGGCAAAATTTCTATAAGTTTTTGAAATTTATGATATAAAGTTATTATTAAGCATATAAATCGAAAAAATTATTAACAATATATTATGGTTTGCAATGTGTAATAAGTGATTTATGAATGACTTGACAATAAGAATTGCTATAGATTACTATATGTATATTCATAGATTCGACGGAGGTATATTATTTATGACTAATTTAGAACATTTAAAACCATTAAAAAAATGTGCTTGTAGGAATCTGCGCATGACAACAAGAGTTACTACTCAGTATTTTGATCAAATTTTTCAGACGGTAGGACTCACAGCTCCTCAATTTTCACTATTAGCAGAGGTGGCTGCACATGAAAATACAGCAGTAAGTGAACTAGCAGATATAATGTTAATGGATCAAACGACAGTAACTCGTAACATTGAAATTTTAAGAAAAAAAGGATATGTTAATGTAAGAACAGATGATAATGATTCAAGAAGAAAATGTATATCAATAAGTGAAGAAGGAAAACAAAAACTAAATGAAGCCATTCCTGTATGGAATAGTGTTCACTCATTAATAGAGCAGGAGATTGGTGCTGAAAAATTTGAAGAGTTTTTAGAAACTCTAGGGCAAATACAAAACTTTATTAGTAAGTATTCTAACAAATAAAATTAAAAAGTGTTATTACACATAGATATAGTGAACTTTGGTAAAAATTATAAAGGTATATTCTGATTAGCATAATCTGCTATTAGAGAATACTTAATGTTTTTTATCACATATAGAAACTAGAACTTTATTTTACTCAAAAACATGTATATACATGTTTCTGGCGAAGTAATAATTATAGAAAGGAATGTTAAATAAATGAATTCATTAGCATTACAAATAAAAAATGCAGCACTAGAAATGGGTTATGAAAAATGCGGCATTATTAAAATGTCGGATATAGATGGTTATGAGGAAAAACTTAATGAAAGAATTGATAAAGTACCACAATCCAAGGGTTTTTATCAAAATCAGTATAATTTTGTAAAAGCGCAAGATATATATCCATGGGCAAAATCTATTGTTATATGTGCAAGAAAATACGGAAAATATAATATACCAGAGCATTTAAAGGGGATGATTGCAAAATATTATCTAGTTGATAGTAGAAAAGATGAAAACTCAAAAGATTTTCAAGATAGTTTGAGATTTGAAAAGTATATGCAAGACATGGGACTTAGAGCAGAAACTGAACGAAAATTTGGATTTACTGCATTACGCTTTGCAGCTATGAAAGCTGGACTTGGAAGGGTGCGTAGAAATAACTTTTTCTACACAGAAAATGGCTCGTGGGTGTATTTGGAAGCTTGGCTAATTGACAAAGAGCTAGAAGCTATAGAAACACCAAATGTGAGACCATGTTCTGAAAAGTGTAATTTATGTATAAAAGCTTGTCCGTCAGCATCTTTATCTGAGCCTTATATTATGAATCCTATTGCATGTGTATCTTGCATTACTACATTTATGGGAAGGGATATGCCTAATGAGAAATACAGGGGAGAAATTGGAGATTGGGTATATGGATGTGATGTTTGTCAAGATGTGTGTCCAATGAATAAAAACCGTTGGGAAGAAACAGAAGAGTTTCCTTATTTAGAAGAATTGAGTAAGCATATCTCATTAGAAAAAATTATCAAGATGGACTATGAATTTTTAGAAAATGTAATGCAGCCTAAATTTTGGTATATACCTAAAGAAGATGTTTGGAAATGGAAAGTTGATGCTATAAATGCAATGGTTAATAATTATAAAGAAGGATATAAAGAATCCATCTATGAAGCTTGTAAAGATAGTCATGAAAAGGTAAGGGAGATGGCTGAATGGGCAATTAATAAATTAGATATATAGAAAAATTTGGAGGAATAATAATGAAAGAGGCCATAGAAGATAAAATTATTAATTATGTATTAAAGAATGAAGATAATTGGAATATTGAAACTAATGACAGAATCTTTGATGAACCTATAGTAAAAGTTGCATCAGCAGATGATCCATTAAATACAATATAATAAAGAATAAATGAAAGGATATGATTTCTTAATTGTGGATATAGAGAATAAAAATAAATATAAAAATAGATGGATAATACTAGCTATAGTAGTGTTACTGCCATTTATGGCGACCTTAGACAGTACCATAGTAAATGTAGTGCTGCCAGTAATGGTAAATATATTTTCTGTAACCATGGCTTCTATCCAATTAATAATAATATGCTATCTCATTACAATAGTAAGCACAATTTTATTTTTTGGAAGATTAGGTGATATTAAAGGGAAATCTATAATATTTAATTTAGGATTATTAGTGTTTACTATTGGGTCTTTATTTTGTGGTTTATCAAGCAATTTTGGATATTTAATATTTTTTAGAATAATTCAGGCTATAGGTGCTTCTGCTGCTATGGCAAACAATCAGGGAATTATCACTCAAGTGTTTCCTGCAAATGAAAGAGGGAAAGCACTTGGAATATCAGCGACTTTTTTAGCACTCGGAACAATGATAGGTCCTCCGTTAGGAGGTTTTATAGTTTCATATTTAAATTGGAATTATATATTTTTTATTAATATTCCTATTGGGGTAATTGCTACTATAGTTGGCTTTAAGATGCTGCCTGGTAAGTTGAATAAAAAAAACGAACATATTGATTTTATTGGAACTGTAATTTTTGGAATAAGTGTTATATTTCTGTTTTATTCTCTTATAGCAGGAGAAACAATAGGATATGCTAATGTACGAATAGTACTAGGATTTATTGTTGCAGCTTTATTGTTTATTATATTTATAATAGTAGAAAAGAGACAAAAATATCCGCTTATAGATTTTTCATTATTTAAAAATTCACTTTTTTCTGTGGGTATATTATGCACGTTTATATGTTATATGTCATTTAATAGTAATAATATTATTCAACCTTTTTATCTTGAGAATGTATTAAAGATGAATCCTGATTACGCAGGGATAATCATGATGATTTCTCCAGTAATAATTACAGTAATAGCACCTTTTAGTGGACATTTATCTGACAAAATTGGTTCGGAATATTTGACATTTATTGGTTTGATGGTTATGGGGATAGGAATGAGCTTAATGGCAACTTTAAATGAAAACTCATCTATTGGAGGATTAATTGTATATATAACCTTAATAGCTATTGGAAATGGATTATTCTTATCACCTAACAATTCTCTTGTCATGTCTTCAGCTCCTGATGATAAATTAGGTATTGCAGGAAGTATAAATGCGTTTGTAAGAAATTTAGGACAATCTTCCGGGGTTGCTATGGCTACTGTACTTTTATATTCTTTTATGAGCATTAAAATGGGAAAAAAAGTGCTTGGATATGTAGAGGGCAGAAATGATGTCTTTATATTTGGAATGAAATATGTATATATTAGTGCGGCACTTATTTGTTTTGTGGGAGTTGCAATAACAATTGTAAGATTAAAAAGAAAAAATAATAGTAAATTCGGATAATAGTAATTATATTAAATTTAGATAAATTTAGAAATAAATAAGACTTTTAGAATAATGTTTTATGCTAAAAGTCTGTTTTTGTTTACTTAGTGATGGTAGTAATTATAAGGTTGATTTAGCTGTCTCTTGTTTTTGTCATAAAGTCGTCTGAATTTACTATATATCTTATATGAGACCCCTTTCCTATGATTCCTTGGTCATCACTTGTTTCAACGTCAAAAAATAATTTTTTATTATCTATTTTTGTGAGTATAGCTTTACATTCTATATTTGCTCCGACAGGGGATGATTTAATATGTTTAACATTCATTTCAATCCCGACTGTAGTGAAACCAGCTGGAAGCTCAGGGGATACTATACTTTTGGCTGCATTTTCCATAAGTGCAATCATAGCTGGTGTTGCATAAACTTCTAAATCTCCCGATTCCATCTTAATGGCTGTTTCGTTCTCAGTAACTTTTAAATGTTTAATAATTGAAGTTCCTTCTTTTAAATTCAATTCCATTTATATTATTTCTCCTCTCAACAAATATTGTTATAGTATATTTTGTTAAAAATTTGTATTTATAATCAATTAGAATACTGTTATATGTTAACCATGTAATAATTTCATAGTACTAGAGATTGGGTTATCTTTCAAGTGAAATAAAGGAATATATCCTTTTAAATGTTTTTGAAAAACTTTATATTTTATAAATAAATTTCTTTTGGTATAAGAGTTTTACAATTTAGAACTGGAAAAATATAATTATTAATGTAAACTCATATTTTTTATGCTAAAATGTAGTCATATTGTATTTTTTAGATTGTGCCTAACTAGACTAAAAAGTGGAAGGTTGGAAAATTAAATGGATCATAGCAATGTTGGCGAAAAGGATAAGAAAACAGCTACAGAAGAGAAAATTGCTAGAAGAAAGATAAATCCAAAAGTATTTTTTGGAATAATTATTTTAATTATCATTTGCGGGGCAGCAGGTATATTATTGTTTAGTCAATATAGCCATAGAATGGATAGAAATAGAGGAAACACTACTGGAAATATCAATGAATATGGTTTTAGTGCAGCTAAAGATGGTTGGATTTATTATTCAGAATTTAAAGATAATAATAGTGTTATATATAAAACTAATGGAAGCGAAAAGAGCCAATTTCTATATGAAAATCAGGCAAATATACTTTTCTTAAATGTAGTGGATGGTTGGATTTATTATGACAAAGGTGATTTATCTAAAAGGGATTCAAAAGGATATCCGGTGCAAAGTATTATATGCAGGATGAAGACAGATGGTAGTGAGAAAACAGAAATAGCTACTACAGGAACATTAAATCATTTAAGTGTGGTGGATGGCTGGATATATTATTCATATATTGATAGTGGCAAATATATAGTAAGTAGAATGAAAACAGATGGCAGTGAAAAGACAGATATATTGAACGTAGATAAACTTATACTTGATTTTAATGTAGTGGGTAAGTATATGAATTATTTGGAAGTCGATAACTCTACGCAAGCAATCTCAATATATAAACAAGAGATAGGCAGCAGTGACAAAACAGAATTACTGAAAGAGGACAAATTGGATCTATTAGACTTAAATGTAGCTGGGGATTATATTTATTATGAAAAAGCTGATAAGCAGACAAAGGCAGCTACAATATACAGAATGAAAACAGATGGAAGTGGAGAAAAAGAAATATCTAAAGAAGATGCTTGTGCATGGAGCATATTAAATGTAACTGATGATTGGATTTACTATACGATAGATAACCAAACAGGGTCAACCACTTATAATAGTAAAATATATAGGATGAAACCAGATGGAAGCAAAAGGACTAAAATATCTGACAAAGATATATGTATTTCTGCAATGAATATAGTGGGTGATTGGATATATTATACTAAAATTGATCAGAACACTGGTACTGAAATACGCAAAATGAAATTAGATGGAAGTGGCGATAGTATAGCGTAAATATAATTAATTGTAGATAAAATATATTATTTTAAAGAGAGCTTAACCTATAATAAGCTCTCTTTTTTTATGGATTATTAAACTTTATATAAATAGAATATTTTAATGTTATAAATAGATTTATATTAAAAAATTTAGTATTAAAACAATAGAAATAATGAATAGCATCTTATACTATATCATATTGAGCTTATAATAAAATTATGGTAAAATTACATATAAATTAATAAAACGACAAAAAATATAATAAATTTCTATAAAAAATAAATTCAAAATACAAAAAAATATTACATGATTAAAAATATACAATAAATACAAAACACGATATAGTTTATTGATATTCTGAAAATAGTGAAGGTGGTGAAAAGGATATTTAATAGGATAAGTATTAAAAATATTATATCATCAGGAAGGAAGAGTTCTTTAAGATTATTAATCAGTACATTATTTATTGCTCTTATGACTATAACTTTAGGAATTATTACTTATATTGTTTTTAATAACTGGAGGATTTCTGCAAATAATGCAATTATAAAAATAGAAAATAACGCCAACAAGGAGATATTTAGTGAAATACAAGCGCTATTTGCTGTGCCGTTGTATAATAATGAAATTAATCATAGTTTAATCGAAAATGGAATTATAGATATACAGGATAAGGATAAAAGGGATATATTTTTTGCAGGTGTAATTAAATCAAGCAATGATGAAATTTATAGTTTTAGTTATGGAACAGAAAATGGAGAATATTATGGAGCTCGGAAAAATGAAAAAAATGAAATAGAAATATATAGAAGCAATGATGAAACTGGCGGCCACTCCATGTATTATAGTGTAAACGAGAATTTGACTGAAGGAAGTTTTGTTAATGATTATGGTAATTTTGATCCAAGAACAAGGGATTGGTATAAGAGAGCTAAGGAAACAGGAGCGCCAGCATTTTCAGATGTTTATAAGCATTTTGTAAAAGATGACTTAGCTCTTTCAGCAGCATATCCGATTTATAATAAAGAAGGCATACTTCAAGGCGTAATGGGAACGCATATAGTTTTGTCAAAGCTTAATGAATCTTTAAAGAAAATTGGAGAGGAAAATTATGCTACAGCTTATATAGTTGAAAAAAGTTCAGGATATTTAGTAGCTAATTCTCTTAATAAACCTAATTTTGAAACACTAGCAGATGGTAATATAAAAAGAATATCAGTTGAAGAAATTAGCAATAAGTCAATCAGTGAGGCATATGAAAATTATAAAAGTACTAACAGTACTGATTTCATTTCAAAAATAGAAAATCAAAAATATCATGCCAGAATATTTGAATATGAAGAAGAGGGTTTAGACTGGCTCGTAATAACATCAATTCCTGATAGCATGTTTACAGAAGAAATAGATAAAAATATTAACACTACAATAGTATTGGCCATAATAGCACTTTTATTAGCAATCATAATACATATAAGAGGTACTAAATTCATATTAAAACCAATTAATAATTTAATATTAACTGCAGATAATTTCTCGAAAGGAGATTTATCCTCGAGAGCTAAGATTTTTAGAAATGATGAAATTGGAAATTTATCTAAAGCATTTAACAAAATGGCTGATGAAATTTATTTTTTAATAGGCAATCTTGAGGAAAAGGTTAAAGAAAGAACAGAGGAATTAATTGAAGCCAAAGAAGCTGCTGAAGAGGCTAATAAGGCGAAGAGTCTGTTTTTAGCGAATATGAGCCATGAGATAAGAACCCCTATGAACGGAATTATTGGATTTTTAAGTCTTTTAGAGAAAAGTAAGTTAGATATTTATCAGAAAGATTATATTCAAACAATTAAAGGTTCTTCTTATACATTAATATCAATTATTAATGATATTCTGGATATTTCCAAGATTGAAGCGGGAAAAATGGAAATAGAAGTCATTCCATTTGACCTCATTGCTACCATTGAAAGTGCAATAGGTCTTTATAAGGCAAAAGC
>JAEZKY010000079.1 GCA_023435985.1 Bacillota bacterium
ATCATGTGCTGTCCCATTTATCAATCCAAATATAACAATAAAAAATATTGGCACAAGCTTACCAATTGTAGCAACAACTTGTACTTTACTTCCTAATTTTGTTGATAAAACATTTAAAATCATTACAAAAAATAATATACATATTGCCAATATTTTTTGTGTTATCGGGGTTAAATTTGGTATAAAATATGTTGCCTGAGTGACAAAAACTATCGATAATGCTGCTGCTACTCCTGGCACATAAATTAGAGTTTGCATCCATCCAAATAAAAATGCCCATTTTTCACCATATAATTCCTTAATATAAGCAAATACTCCACCTGTCTTTGGAATCGCTACAGCTATTTCAGCTACTGTTAGAGCCGATGCTATTGTTATTAATCCACCAACTACCCAAGCCATTATTCCAAGCATCGGTGTGCCTGCATTTTTAAAAACTGATGATGCTTTAAAGAATATTCCCGAGCCTATAACTACTCCTATAACTATTGTTATAGCTTCAAATAACCCTATCTCCTTTTTGAGTCCATTAGCTTTAGTAATCTCTTCTTTATTATTTTTTGACTCATTCATTAATTATCATTCCTTTTTAATTTTTTATATAACATATTAAATTTAATGCTTTACTTAGTTTATATTTTTTGCATTATTTAGTCAATATATGTTATATAACAAATTTAGTACTTATTTATTCACTCACTGCAAATTTATGCTCTTATTTATTCTATTTTTTATACTCAAAGATTCTTTTCATTACTAAATATATTTAATTCCTATATAAAAACAGCCTCTAATTATTAAATTAGAGACTACTTTTTAATAGCACATTGTACTTAAATTAATATTTATCCACTACAGTTCCAAGTATGGCATGTTTTATAATTGGATTATTTTGAATCCCTTTAAGTTCCTTTGGACTTCCTACAACTACAGCTCCAGCTATCTTAATATTCTTTTCATCTATATTTTCAATATATTGAGTATCTCCTATTTCTTTTAACTGCTTAAGTGCAGTTTTGAAATTTTCCATCCTGCTATCAACATCCACTCTAAATTCACCAGACCCATCAGTGGACTTTATCCCTATAACATTAAATGCTGGATTTTTTAATTCAACTGCATGTTGTTTTTCATATTCAGAATTATTATCAACCCAATAAAATGTTATTAAATTGCTATCTAGCATTTTGTTTACTTCTTCATAACTATATTCTTTATTAAAGGATACTGCCATTTCAACTATTTTATCATCATCAATTTCATTTAAGTATTGAAAATCATTTATTATATTTTCTTTATCAGAAGATGATGTATTATCAGGAATTTTATTATTTTCTGTTTGATAATCATATATGTTTTTTTCATAATTAACATATGGATATGAAAATTGCAGTTTTCTTAATCCATAAGCATCGCTGGATCTTTCACTTATATTATCATTTAATTGGCTATTGCTTATCGCCAACCTTTCTTTTGACAGTGAATCTATTTACTTCAATAAAAAGGTAAAGATATATAATATAGATAAACAAATTATAAACTTTTCTTATATATACAATAATATCTATTTAAGTTAAACTTTTGTGTGTATCTATACTAGAAATCATATACATTTTTGTGAAGCAGGCATTTGAAATTGAGCTGCTGAAAGTTATTAATTGAAGTTCGTTCCATTTATTGCTTGTCACGAACTTGTTTCGGGAACATGCAGAAATGGATGCGCGCTCCCATTTAGAACTTTCCAGCGAAAATTTCATAAGTCCTGTGGAATAGAAATGTATGTGATTTCGGTAAGCTACCTCATAAGTTTAATTTTAAAGTTTTATATCTATAAAATCTTATTTTGTAAATATATAGGCTGATTCATTTTCAAGAATAACCTTTAAATCATTCTTTTTATCTCCAAGTATATTAATATCATCTTTTGTAATAAATAAAAGTGAGTCATTTGCATTATCTTCCAAAAAGCCTTCTGCTCCACCTTCTATTGGAGTTAAATCATCATATAATTCAGCACTTAACCAGTAGCTTTGATCATAATGATTTATATATATTCTTTTTCCTTTATATTGCTGCATACTTCCAATATCCTTAATCAATTCTTGATTAAGCTCTGGCTCGGGATTTGAAATTCTACTTAATATAGCTTCTTCGCTTTTATATATAGATATGGCTACCATCACAATTAATATAATTTGAGTGATTAAATTTCTATTTTTTTCTTTTAATAGAAAACTTGTTGTAGCACCTATACTTAAGGCTATAGCAGGATATACCGGAAGCATATACCATGATATTTTCGTTTTCGCCATAGTATACAATAAAAATGGTACAACTATCCATATACCTATAATCAGACCATTATTAACCATTTTCTTATTTCCTATATACCTATATATAAGAACTATGTATACCATAGATGTTGCAACAAAAACAAGATTCCAATAAAAATACGACCATTGCAATCCTTCTAAATAAAAGCAGTATCCACCAATATGTCCTTCTAGAACCTCTGATGTTCTTTTCAATAAATCAAATTCTATCATGGTTTTAAAAAAGGTTATCCCATCATTCATGTATCTTAATATTATCCATATAAATATAGGCGTACAGCCACTAAAAGCCAATAAAACTACTTGTTTTGCTTTTAGCTTAAATAAAAACTTACTCAATAATAAATAAACTATTCCTATTATAATTATATTACCTGCATGCCAACTCTTACTTAAAAATGCTAAAGCAAAAGAGCTTCCAAAAGCATATATCCATTTACTATTCTTTTCTACTAATGCCAATGATACTATTGCCATTGTAAAGAATAGTACATATATAGAATCTGCATCTCCAGTACGTGCGCAATGTTCTGTAATAAATGGTATTGTTGTAGCTATAGCAATTGTAGAAATTAATGATGCCAGCCTTCCATACTTATATAAACTAAAAATTCCTATAATTAATATGGTTAACATTGCTGCTAATCCTGAAAACAATCTAAGTCCCAACGGATTAAATCCTGCTATTTTATACCCTAAAACTATTATCCAAAAGCTTATTGGAGGTTTTAAGTTCCAATAGTCATTATTATAAGCATAAGTATTTACTACATAATTATTTCTTTTCATCATTTCATAGGCACTAACACCATGCCTTGCTTCATCAAAACTCTCTATAGGCACGATTCCCAAATTGAAAAATACATTAAACAAAGCGACCATTAATATAACTATAAAAATAATATAATACAATTTTTCAATGAGCTTTATAAGGCTATCAAACAATTTTGTATTAAATATATTCATAACCTGCTCCCCTTTACATGTGTTTATTTACGGAGTCTTTACTATATTAACCTCAGCTTAAGAATATATACATTTCAAGAATACTTATACTAATAATTTCTAATAAAAAATATTATTTAAAATAGTCATATATATTTATAATCTTCTTTCTTCCTCACTTTTTAATCTGCTATTTTCCATATAATAATCAATTTGCTTTAATAACTTTTCCTTATCCTGCGGTAAATTCCCTTTTAAAGAAATATAATTTGATGCATGATTACATCTAAATACCATCAGTTTATTAACATTAATATGTTCTATTAAAAGCCTAATTTCATTTAAAATTTCTCTATCACTTAGAATTTCAAATTCTTTATTTAGAATTTTGTTATATAAAACAGTGTCCTTTTCAATCATAAGCGTCAATACACCTAGATAATCTGGCGACATTTCAGTTATTATTTCTCCAGTTTTAATTGCATGATTTCTACTTGATTTTTTTCCACCTATACCAGCAATAACAGTTACTGAAAGCAAAATATCTGCATCTTTAACCATCTTTCCAGCCTTTATTAAGGTTTCACCATCTACACCTTTGCTTATATCTTTTAAAACTTCATCATCTCCACTTTCAACGCCCATATATATCATAGATAAACCTGAAGCTTTAAGCTCCTTTAATTCCTGAGTGGTTTTAAGTAAAATTGATTTAGGTGATCCATAAAGAGTAATTCTTTTGCATTCAGGAAATACTTCCTCTATATATGCGAATATTTTTTTTAACTCCTCCGTATGAATAATTAAGGCATCTCCATCTGCTAAAAATATTCTCTCTACACGGTTATATTCTTGTCTAAAATAATTTATATCACATTTAATATCATCTAAGGATTTTATCCTAAATTTTTTAGACTTATACATACCGCAAAAACTGCATTTATTGTGAGAACACCCTAAAGTAACTTGTATTATTAAGCTATTAGCTTCACTAGGAGGCCTGTACAATGGATAATCATACATCATAATAACTCCTTTCCTTTGATTCTACTTTCATAATTCTATATGAGGTCGATAAAAAATCCTTTATATTCTTTGCACAAATTGTTTAGAAAAATAAACCTGATACTAAAAAATTCTTCTAAATAGCCTTGTAACGGTTTTTAGACATAAATTATCTATAATAATATATAGATATATCTAAATTAGTAATATTTTTTAGTGGCCTCATTCTATATTTACCTTATTAAATGAACATTTTTGTATCTCTTCTATATCTTAAGTTGATATCTTCACTAGAAATCACTTGATTCTAAGTCAAAAAGTGTTTATCTATAGTATAGACTCCTTAAATTTTTTCTTTACAATTAAGAAGTCTTCTAAATCATTTAAAAACTGAAGCAATAAGGCTCTGTTTTCAAATTCGTTTCTATTTTTAGGCAGTTCCATATCTGCATAATCTTTTCTAAGTAAATTTAATTTATCAATAAGTTCAATACAATCATTATTTTCATGAAGATTCATTGCAACATTATTGGTGAAGTCCGATAATATTTTAGTTTGATCATAAGTCATATAAAATCTTGAAAAATGCTTTTTCATTCTTTTCATCGTATCCAATTGTATTATTCTCATTTCTATATAATTTATATAATAATCGTTTTTCTTAAATAAATGATTATTATTTATGGTCCGCGCTATATCTTTAGACTTTTTAATAAGTTTCTCAACTTCCAATAATATTTCTCGCTCATAAACTGGTACAGCTTGAGTAACCAGGCTTACCGCCATGTCTGATAATATAGCTCTATAACAATCTTCTATTCTTAACTTATTCTTTTCAAACTCATCTTCTAAAGAAGCTGTATATAAATTAAATAGCATTGCAACGCCAATTCCTATTATAGTTAATTGTGCTTCATTTATTATCCATGAAGCATTTATATTTGTACTTGTTAAAAGATGTGTTGAAAGTACTGCTCCAGGAACCATGCCTTCGCTCATTTTTAGAAGCTGAGTAGTTGATATAAAAATTATCAAAAACAGTCCAAATACAATAGGATTATTACCAAGCAAGATGTATAATACAAAAGATAAAAGTATAGCTATTGCAGATGTGATTACTCTCCTGCCTCCGATTAGCAACGCTTCCTTCTTAGTATCCTGAATAGTAAGGATTGCAATTATACCTGAGGTTACACCAAACTGTAGCCCAATATAATTTGATATCATTATTGCTATTGTAGCTGACAAAGCCATTTTGAAAACCTTCGACTGTAAATATTTAATCATACGAATTTCTCCAATCCTATATCTTAAGGCACATCTTTGGTCTATCATCATATGCCTAAAGCATTTTATCTATTCTTTTATGTTAAATTTTTTATAAACTTAGCATGTTCTTTTCTATGCTTTACAAGTATTGGAACTTCATAAGAAAGCATTATAATCCATCCTCCAAAACAGCTTAATGCAATCCCCACTATACCAAACTTCGGAGCAAGTAAATAAGCAAATAATACTCTTCCAACCATTTGAACAAAAGTAGATCTTAAAGTAACCTTTAAATCTCCCATTCCTCTAAAGTATCCTTGTATTCCATTTGTCCATGCTGGAAGTATATAAAAAAATGCCATTAAATGAAGATATGTTGCTCCTAATTCTATAACCTTTGATCCTTCATTCGGGACAAATAAGTTCATTAAATTATTGGCTCCAAAGTATACTGACAAGACAAGTATGCACCAAAATAACATTTCAAGTTTTAATCCTGTCCAAAGCCCTTTCTTTATCCGATGATGTTTTTCACCACCTCTATTTTGAGCTAAAAATGTAGTCATAGCACTGCTAATACTCTGTTGTGGTGTAAACGCAAAATCATCTACTCTGTTAACTGCATTGAAGGTTGCAATTGCATCCACACCTAGAGGATTAACGGCAGCTTGAACAAGAACTTTTCCCACGTATAAGCAAGTTTGCTGCATTGCTGTGACCCAGCTATAATTTATAGTGATTTTTAATAACTTTCTATCTAGTATAATTTCATTTTTTGAGAAATGCAATAAGGGCACCTTTTTATAAATATAAATAATACAAAAAAGGCTGGAGAACATTTCAGCTGTTGCAGTTGCAATTCCTGAACCGATAACCCCCATATTAAAATAAACTACGAATATAATATCCATTACTACATTTAATACTGCTGAAATGGCTAAAAAAATCAATGGAGATTTTGAATCACCTATGCTACGTAAAATTGAAGCAAATGCATTATATAAAAATGTAAAAATCAATCCCAAAAATATAATCCTTAAATAAGCTGCAGCATCTGGTATTATTTCTTGTGGAGCTTGAATTAACTTTAATATTGGTTCAATAAATATTATGCCTAATATAATCACAATTGAAGTAAATATAAGTCCAGCTATCATAGTAGTTGAAACTTCTCTCTTAAATTTTTTTATATCACTAGCTCCAAAATATTCACTCATAAGTACTGAAGCGCCCATACAAATTCCTATAATAAAAAATATTATGATATTCATTATAGGATTTGCTGTACCAACAGCTGCTAAAGCTTCTGTGCCTACAAATCTTCCTACAATAATTGAATCTGCTGCATTATAAGTTAATTGAAATAAATTTGCTAATACCAAAGGAACTGCAAATTTAATTAAATGTTTTGATATATTCCCTTTTGTCATGTCTGTAATCAATATTTTCCACTCCCCAATCCTCTTCTTACGTATAAAAAAATAGTAGATAATAATACTTCTATGTTATTTTTAATTATAGTGTATGTTTTTGCAATAACTTAACGTACACTATAAATTATTACTACTATCTACTTCATGCACACGTGTTCTCTATTCTATGTTAATTATATACCCCTTTCATTGCTTTTGGAAGAACATAAACTCTCTTTTATTTTCAATATCAAAATAAAATACTAAGACATGTAAAAAACATAGGGTAGTATACTTTCCCTATGTTTTCATGAATTAAAATTCTTAAACTGTTTTTAAAAATGCTATTGATTCGTATGGTTTTAAGGTAAACATTGATTGTAAATCTCTTTCATCATAATTTGTAATTATGCATTTATATTTTTCTAACTCTTCAATATCTAACTTTATTTCAACTTTCTTTTCAAAAAAGTTATTAATTACAATCAAAGATTCATTTTTATATTCTCTTTTATATGAAAACACAAAATCATTATTCTCTAGTATAGGTATATAACTTCCATAAGCTATGACATCATACTGCTTTCTCAAGGAAATCAATTTTTTATAGTGATAAAAAATCGAGTTTTCATCATTTAAACTATTCAAAACATTTATATCTTTATAATTAGAATTTACACTAATCCATGGTTTTCCTTCACTGAATCCTGCATTTTTAGAAGCATCCCACTGCATTGGTGTCCTTGCATTATCTCTTGAACGTTCCTGCAAAACTTTATATATTTCAGCTTCATCTATGCCATGCTCTTTTAATATTTTGAAGTAATTTAAACTCTCTACATCTACATATTGATTGATATCAGTAAAATATGCATTTGTCATTCCTATCTCTTCACCTTGATACACATATGGTGTACCTCTTAATAGATGAATCATTGTTGCAAGCATTTTAGCCGATTCCCTATGATATTTCCCATCATTTCCAAGCCTAGAAACTATACGTGGTTGATCATGATTGCACCAAAAGACAGCATTCCATCCATTGCCATCCTGCATCCCTAACTGCCATTCATTAAATATACTTTTCAAGCTTTTAAAATCGCATTCTTGCAATTCCCATTTGTTTTGATTTTTGTAATCAACTTTTAAATGATGAAAATTAAATACCATTGATAATTCTTCTTCTTTTGGCTCTGAATATCTTATACAATTTTCAAGTGAAGTTGATGACATTTCTCCAACTGTTATAATATCAGAATGTTTCCCAAAAGTATTTTCATTAAGCTCTTTAAGATATTCATGTATCCTTTGGCCATCTGTATAAAATTTTCTTCCATCACCCTCTAAATCATCTTCTAATTTCTCTGGTTTTGATATTAAATTTATAACATCAAATCTTAAGCCTTTGACACCTTTTTCTATCCAATAATTCACTATATTATAAATTTCTTTTCGTACCTCTTCATTATCCCAATTTAAATCAGCTTGTGTCTTGTCAAAAAGATGCAGATAATACTCACCAAATTCTTCTACATACTGCCAAGCGCTGCCTCCAAACTTAGATTTCCAATTTGTTGGCGCATTATTATTTATTGGTTCTTTGAAAATATAAAAACTCTTATATTTCTCTTCTCCAATCAATGCTTTCTTAAACCATTTATGTTCAGTTGATGTATGATTAAGAACCATATCCAGCATTATATATATATTTCTTGCTTCTGCTTCCTTAATTAATTCTTCAAAATCTTCTAATGTTCCAAAGCTCTCATCTATATTATAATAGTCTGCAATATCATAACCATTATCTACTTGAGGTGAAGGATAAAAAGGAGTAAGCCATATATAATCTATACCTAAATTTTTTAAATAGTCTAGTTTTTCTATTACTCCGTTTAAATCTCCAAATCCATCACCGTCTGTATCATAAAATGATTTAGGATATATTTGATAGACAGTACTTTTCTTAAAATCCTTCATGATGCCTTTATCCTTTCCTCCGTTTAATTAATTCCTTTTCTTTTTCCTATAACTACAGTTAGTATGAATGGTATAACAATAGCTGTAAGCATGCATACTGCGAAGATTAACATAAATTGTGGTTTAATTGATAAAATTCCAGGGAGACCTCCAACACCAATGGAATTTGCCATTACACCACTACCGACAGAAATAACTGCTGCAGCAGCTGAGCCTATCATTCCACATAGAAATGGGAAGCTATACTTTAAGTTAACACCAAACATTGCTGGTTCTGTTACTCCAAGATAAGCTGAAATGCAAGCTGGAACATTAATTTCCTGGGCTTCTTCATTTTTTCTTTGTAAATATATCATTGCAAGTACCGCTGAACCTTGTGCAATATTAGATAATGCTATCATTGGCCATAGTGATGTTCCATTAAATTGTGCCATTAATTGAAGGTCTATTGCATTAGTCATATGATGAAGTCCTGTAATAACTAAAGGTGCATATAAGAATCCAAAAACTGCAGCAAAAACAGCTCCAAATGATGATGTAAGTCCGCCATATACTACTTGTGAAATAGCTGCGCCAATTGCCCATCCTATAGGTCCTATAACAATATGAGCTATTAAAACTGCTGGTACTAAAGCCAAAAATGGTACAACTATCATAGATATTGATTCTGGGCTTATCTTTCTAGCCCCTCTTTCAAGAAATACTAATGTAAAACCTGCAAGTATTGCTGGTATAACCTGTGCCTGATATCCTATCATTTTTACTTGTGCAAATCCAAAATCCCAAAAAGGAATTTTATCTACTGGTGTACTTGCTACTGAATAGGCATTTAAAAGTTGTGGTGATACTAATGTAATACCTAACACTATACCAAGAATCTGGGTTGTCCCCATTTTCTTTGTTATTGACCAAGTTATCCCTACAGGTAAGAAGTGGAATATAGCTTCTCCTATTAACCATAAGAAACTATTTGTTCCAGCCCAAAACTGAGATACTTCAACTAAAGACTTTGTTCCACCCTCTAATAATTTCATATCTCCAATTACATTTCTAAAACCTAAGATCAAACCACCAACTATTATGGCTGGAATAAGAGGTGAAAATATTTCTGCTATATTAGCCATAAGCTTCTGTATAAAAGTCATATTATTTTTAGCTGCATTTTTTACTTCATCTTTGCTTACACCGTCTATACCTGAGATTTTTATAAACTCATTGTAAAAGACTGATACTTCGTTTCCAATAACAACTTGAAATTGCCCTGCCTGCGTAAATGTTCCTTTAACACTCTTCAATTTTTCAATTGCATCTTTATCAGCTTTGCTCGGATCGTTTAGCACAAATCTCATTCTAGTAACGCAATGTGTAACAGCCGATATATTTTCTTTTCCGCCAACATATTTTAGCAATTCCTTAGAATCATTTTCAAATTTACCCATAAATAATACCTCCAAATGAATTTTATTTTTAATGAATTATTTCACAGATTACTGATTAATATTTAGATATACATTTTTTAACTTTACACTTTGACGTAATATGATTATCTTTCTCCTTTATGTATCTTTTTGCTAGTATACGTTTACCAGCATCATATAATATCGTCTTCTTCCTCGAAGAATTTCATTTGACAGATCTGCACATTATATAAGTTCAGTAAAAACATTTAATATTTTTGAATTTGGATCCATTAATTAAATTTTGTTTTAAATGTTTACATTATCATAATATTCTATTCTGAACATATCGTCAATACATTTTTAAAAATTTGTTTAAACAAATTTTAAGAATATAAGTTTTTATTTGATATGCAGCCATTATTCAAAATTATCATCATATCATATATGTTTAAACAAATATATACTATGTGCTATATTTGTTCAAATAAACTCTACAAATCTCATATCTTTGTGTAAAATATTTTATATACAGACATCATTAATTATATACGTTCTACTTTTCTTATTTTGTTTCTTTAACATTTAGTTAACTTATTTTTAAAAGTGAAGTATAATTGAAGTGTATAAATTTGATTAAACATATTTTAAAGGAGTGTTTTTTT
This sequence comes from Bacillota bacterium, assembly GCA_023435985.1. GTDB lineage: Bacteria > Bacillota > Clostridia > Clostridiales > Clostridiaceae > Clostridium. The sequence continues at coordinate 11,004 of JAEZKY010000079.1, forward strand.
TGCCCAATGTGAAATTTAAAGATATATATCATACATTAAAAGATAATATAGATGATGGTAAATATGATGCTTCTATGATGCTTCCTACAGAAATGGAATTAGTAGATATTTTTAAATGCAGCCGAAATACTGTTAGAAGAGCTATTAGCGAATTAAGTAAAGATGGATATGTTGAAAGTGTAAAAGGAAAAGGTGTTATTATACTAGATGGCAGAGAATCTATTGAGCTTCCTATTGGAAACCTATTAGGTCTTCAGGAACTAAAGCTAAAAAAGAAATTTACTACAAGTGTAGTCAACTTTTCAAAGATAACAATAGATGATCACTTATCAAAGAAAACAGCATTAAAACCAGATACAGAAGTATATCATCTTCATAGAATTAGATTTCTCGATAATGAGCCTATAATCCTCGACATCAACTATTTCAGCTCAGATGTAGCTAAAGACTTAACTATAGAAATAGCACAAAAATCAATATATGAATATATAGAAAAAGAGTTACATACTAAGATTCTTGCTTCAAAAAAAATTATAGTTGTTGAACATGCAACTGAATTAGATAAGCGCTATCTGGATTTAGGCACTTATGATTGTGTTGTTATAGTAAAAACTTATGCTTATACTGATTCTGGTAAACTCTTTGAATACACAGAATCTCGTCATAGACCAGATAAATTTGTATTTGTTGAATCTGCATCTACCAGAAAGACTGAATAAAAGCTTACTAAGATTCTTTCTTAGTAAGCTTGATTTAACTATAAATTTTCTTTTATCATGCTAATTCTCTTGCTGTATTCTTCGTCACTTAAATATGTCTTTTGAGGATTCATTTCAAATACACCACCCCATGAATAACCATTTTCATATTTAGGTACTATATGAAAATGAAGATGAGGAAGAGTATCTGAATATGCCCCATAATTTACTTTCTTAGGTGAGAATGCTCTTTTTATTGCAGCTGCTGCTTTTGTAACATCTTTCATAAACAATTCAAGCTCTTTATCTTCTAATTCAAATAATTCATTTATATGTTTGTTATAAGCAACAACGCATCTTCCTTCATGGCTTTGCTCTTTAAATAAATAAAGAGTGGATACATTAAGCTCACAAATTTTAATCATTAGATTATCAAGTTTTTCATCTTTATCACAATAAAGACAATTAATTTTATTATTCATATTAAAATCTCCTAACGTGTATATCAAAATTAGCTGCCTTAAAATAGCAATTCATCTTCTATCTTAAGACAGCCATAAAATCAAGTTAAAATATCTTTAAAGATAGGATACAATATCATTTTAACTTATTTAAACTTTAAATTAATTTAAATATCTAATTTATACTGTAGTTTCTTTCCATACATTTTCATATTTATAACCAGTAAGATTTTCAACAATTTCCTTTGTTTCTGTATCAACATCAGCCTTTGATCCACCATTTTTTAATCTTTCAACTTCATCTACTAAAATACCATGTGTTCTTTTATTAAGCTTGAATGTTATTGCGAAATATAATGCTAGTATAAGTAAACCTATGCATCCAATTGTTAAAAGACCTGCTATAGTTGCTACTACTTCTGGTGATTGAGTTGTTTGTCCTTTTACAAATCCGCTTTCTTCTAATACAACTCCTAAAACAAATGTAGCTAAAGCAACACTACTCTTTCTAGTAAAAGTCATAACTGCTGCAAAAAGTCCTTCTCTTCTTTGTCTTGTAACCATTTCATCAACATCAGGAATGAATGGGAATACATTCCATGGAGTAAATTCTAGTAAACTTCTTCCAACTTGATAAATAGTACCAATTACAAATAATAATGCAATATTTGTTCCTAAATGACCTGCGTAAAGTCCATAGAACCCTAATAAACATATGATCATAACTGTATAAGAGAATTTATATAAGTTACTTGGTCCAACTTTAATCATCATAATTCCACCTAAGATTGTTACAGGTATACCAATTATACTAAGTGAAAGTACATTAGCCGCAGTAGTTGATGAAACACCTAAATTAAATACGCAGAAATATATAAATACTGAATTAAATAAATCTTTAGCAGTAAATGAACATATATAAATTGCTAAATGCTTTCTAAATGCCTTAACCTTTAAAGTAGATACATAAGCTAAAGCTATTTTTCCTATTTCAACCATTTGTTCGCCAAAGCTCTTGCTTTCAGAAACCTTTTCTAATTCCGCTTCCATTTCAGGTGTAAGATCTCTTTCCCAAGTTACTCTATGTGATATTAATATACAAATTGCATAAATGATAGCGAAAATTAATCCATTCAAGAAATATGCTTGTGGACTCTTATCCCCAAAGAAAGCTATTAATCTTCCTGGAACAAAAGTAGCTAAGAATGTACCTGTTGCTGAAATAAACATTCTTGATGCAGATAATTTAGTTCTGTCTGTGAAATCTTTAGTCATTTCAGCTGGCAATGTTTCCCATGGAATTAATACCATAGCTGCGATTATTTCAAATAGCAAATATGTAACTAAATAGAATGCATAACTTCTTCCTGTTACCCATAATAGTACATAGTCTGCCATTAAAGGCGCTCCGATTAATAAGAAGAAACGACGTCTTCCAAAAAGCTTTCCAAGCTTAGTCTTATAAAAGTTATCAGATATACTACCTATAAAAAGACTGGCAACTGCATCCACAACACGGGCAATAGCAATGATAGATGCACCTTGAATTGGTGTTAATCCTGCAAATGTTGTGTAGAAGAATAGTAAAAATGCTCCGATGATGGTAAACGCACCACCACCCATTAAATCAACTAATCCATAACCAACGCCTCTAGCTATAGTAATTTTTCTATTATTATTTGACATATGTTTTTCCTCACTTTCTTTACTTAAGTATTCCTATTTTAGTTAAATCTGAAATATTCTTTTGCATTGTTATAACATATACCTTGAACAATTTTCTTAAGTAATTTCATATTCTTAGGGACTTCACCGTTTTCCACCCATTCTCCAATCAAATTACAAGCAATTCTTCTAAAGTATTCATGTCTTGTATATGATAGGAAGCTTCTAGAATCAGTTAACATTCCAACAAAACGTCCTAGTAGTCCAAGATTTGCTAATGCTTTCATTTGTTCAATCATTCCATCTTTATTATCATTAAACCACCAGGCTGCACCAAATTGCATTTTTCCTGGGATTCCTTCACCTTGGAAATTACCTATCATTGTTCCAAGAACATAGTTATCCTTTGGATTTAATGTATATAAAATAGTCTTTGGAAGGGCATTTTCTTTATCCACTGAATCTAAAAGTCTTGAAAGTGGATAAGCTATACTTTCATCATTAATTGAATCAAAACCAGTATTAACGCCTATTTTTTCTAACATTCTTGCATTATTACTTCTAAGTGCTGCAATATGAAGCTGTAATACCCATCCTAGTTCATGATAAAGTTTAAACACATGTCTTAATGTGTAAGTTTTATATTTCTTTTCTTCATCTGCAGTTATAGTTTTACCTTCCAATGCTTTAGCAAATATTGCTGCTGCTTCTTCTTTTGTTGCTTCCGCATAAACTACTACACCGTCTATCCCATGATCTGCAACTCTACATCCAACTGAATTAAAAAATCTTATTCTTGAGTCTAAAGCTTGTAAAAATTTATCATAATCATTTATGTTTATTTCTGATATATCTCCTAAAGCCTTTACCCATGTAATAAAGTCACCTGCTTTTATTTCTACACCCTTGTCAGGTCTAAAAGTCGGTAAAACATTTACATTGAAACTAGTATCTTCTTTAAGCTTTATATGGTATTCTAATGTATCAGTAGGATCATCTGTTGTACATATAGTTTCAACATTTGATTTTAAAATTAAATCTCTTACATTAAACCCATCTCCGCTAAGTAATTCATTAGCCTTCTTCCAAATCATTGGAGCAGTTTCTTCATCAAGAGGTTCATCTATTCCAAAGAATCTTTGAAGCTCTAAATGAGTCCAATGATAAAGTGGGTTTCCTATAGCCATAGGTATAGTTTGCGACCATGCTAAAAACTTATCATAATCACTTCCGTCTCCTGTGATATATTTCTCATCTGCACCGTTACTTCTCATAGCTCTCCATTTATAGTGATCTCCATATAACCATGCTTCAGTTATATTTTTAAATTTTTTGTTTTCGTATATTTCTTTAGGATCAATGTGGCAATGATAATCAATGATAGGAAGCTCCTTAGCATAGCTATGATATAATTCTATTGCAGTATCATTAGATAACAAAAAATTTTCATCCATAAAATTTTTCAAATTCATCATCCTACTTTCAAATAAATATTCATATCTGTAAAGTATTGAATATGTTGGGTTAATAATACGCATTATATAGTTTTTACTGCATTATTGTAATCTGCATTTATTCAACACTTTACTACAACGTTTTCTTTAATTGTTCTATTAACCATTATATATTTTTTTATTTTTTAAATTCAGCTAACTTAATTTAGACATTCAAAGCTTATTTTTTCCTTTTTTTGCCTAAGCAAAGTTGTTAGTTTACCTAATTTATGATATAATTGATTCCTAATTAATTTTTATAAGCATTCTTATCATTCTTTGTTTATATTACTTGCCAGAATATAATAGATGAAGAATGATAAAAATGTTTATTTTTTTGCTCTCTTTTATAGCAATCTTAGATTATTTACATTCTAAATATTTTTCTAAAGTCCCTCTAACAGCACCAGTTCCAGAAATCATTTCAGTGAAATAACCTTCGATTTTTTCCCCTAAGCCTATGGCATAAAGATTCACTCCAAAAATTTCTTCATTTATTAGTATTGGTTTTAGAGCATCTCCTAATTGTTCTGTAGTACCTAATTTTATATTAGCTACATATTTCTTTAGTTCATCTAATAATGGATCTGGACTTAACTCCATTGCATTTCCATCATCAGCTATTCCCATTAAATATCTGCACCAACCTGCAATAACAAGTGGAATATATTTAAGTTTTTTAGGATCTAAATCTGCTCTATCTCTATAAGCTTTAATTGTTTCGCCAAATCTTATACCAACCTTTTGAGATGTATCTGATGCAATTCTTTGAGGTGTGTCAGGAATATATGGATTCGGAAGTCTAACTTCAACTACCTCTTTAATGAAATCTTCAGGTTTTAATATTCCTGGGTTAACAACAACTGGCATTCCTTCTTCATATCCAATCTTTTCTACTAATTTCTTTAAAGCTGGATCCTTCATCTCATCTGCAATTAAATTAAATCCAAGTAAGCATCCATAAACTGCTAAAGAAGTATGTAGTGGATTTAAACAAGTAGTTACCTTCATTGTTTCAACTCTTTCCACAGTTTCTCTATCTGTTAAAAATACTCCTGCTTCCTCTAAAGGCATGCGACCATTTGGAAAATTATCTTCTATTACAAGATATTGAGGTCCTTCTGCATTTACGAAAGGTGCAATATAAGTGTTTTTGTTAGTTGTTACAATATTAGTACTCTCAAAACCACCTGCTTCTAATGTGTCCTTAACGCTTTGAGATGGTCTAGGTGTGATTTTATCTATCATACTCCAAGGGAAAGATACCTTTTTAGTATCATTGATATATTCAAGGAAACCTTTATCAACTAAACCATTTTCAATCCATTTCTTTATCATTGTTTCCATAGCATTGTGAAGCTTCTCACCATTTTTTGAACAGTTATCCATACTTACAAAAGCTATTGGCAGTTGTCCTTTTTGATATCTTACATATGCTAATGATGCAACTTTAGCAATAATACTTACAGGATGTTCTAAACCATCTGTTGTATCTTCCTTTGATAAATTCTTCACACTATAACCTTTTTCTGTTATTGTAAAGCTTGCTATTTGTAGAGAGGGATTTGAAAATATCTCTTTTAATCTATTCCAATCCTTTTCTCTTGAGTAATCACCAGCTAAACTTTCGCCTATACTTCCAACTACTTTCTTCTCTAAGCTGCCATCTGGTTTCATAACTACTAGTAAGCTCAAGTTATCATAAGGAGAATAAATTTTATCTATAATTTCATAGTCATATCCTTCTACAGCAACAATACCTGACTTTGCTTTTCCAGTATTTAAAAGTTCTTGCTGCAGCATTGCTATAAAGCCTCTAAATATATTTCCGGCTCCAAAATGAACCCAAGTAGGATTTTCCTTTGTTGAAGCTGACATTGTATCATGATCAAATTTTGGGACTTCTATTCCAGCCTTTTCCCATAATTCACTATTCTTAATACTTTCTTTGCTTAGTACCATTTTTGTGTTACTCATTCCTATTTTCACCTCTTCAAAACTATTGATAATAGCATTAATAATATTAATTGTCTTTTATATCTCAAAATTGTCAGAGACAAGCTTTTCTTGAAAACACCAATTCTATTTTGTCTCTAAACTCTATTTATTTCTTTGAAGTGTATCCCATATTCCCCATATATACATAATTCCAAGTGCTCTATCATAAAGTCCGTAACCTGGTCTACACTTTTCATTCCAAATATGTCTTCCGTGGTCTGGTCTTGCATATCCAGTAAATCCAACTTCATGATAAGCTTTTACTATATCACATATATCTAGCGAACCATCACAAGTTCTATGAGAAGTTTCAATAAAATCACCATTATCATAAATCTTTACATTTCTAATATGAGCAAAAGCAATTCTATTTCCAAATTCTCTTATCATTGCTGGTACATCATTATTAGGATTTGAACCTATAGCACCGCTGCAAAGAGTAAGACAATTGTATGGATTATCAACAAGCTTTAACAATCTTGCTAAATCATTTCTGTCTTTAACGATTCTTGGTAAACCAAATATTGACCAAGGTGGATCATCCGGATGAACTGCCATCTTAATATCATTGATTTCAGCTACTGGTATAATTTGTTCTAAGAAATACTTTAAGTTATTCCATAAATCTTCTTCTGTCACATTCTTATATGCTTCAAAAAGCTGTGTTAAATTCTTTAATCTTTCTGGTTCCCAACCTGGCATTGTTAAATCTGGATTTGATGCTATCTTGTTAACCAATTCCATTGGATCTATATCAGTAATTCTTGCCTTTTCATAGAAAAGAGCTGTTGATCCATCTTCTGCTTTCTTATATAAATCTGTTCTTAACCAATCGAATACTGGCATAAAATTGTAACAGATTACTTTTACACCAACCTTAGCTAACTTTTCTATTGTTCTTTTGTAGTTTTCAATATATTTATCTCTAGTTGGAAGTCCTAATTTAATATCCTCATGAACATTAACACTTTCAACAACATCTAAATTAAATCCATATTTATCAGCCTCTTTTTTTACCTCAAGAATTTTTTCCATTGGCCATTCATCACCAGCTGCCATATCATGAAGAGCCCAAACAATTGTTTCCACACCAGGAATCTGTTTGATTTGCTCAAGTGTCACGGTATCATTACCTTCGCCGTACCATCTAAATCCCATTTTCATAGTGATATACCTCCTGTCATTTTACTTAACTTTGTTATATTTTAATAATTGTTTTTATAGACATATAAAGAGTCTTAATTTCATCCTCTATATAAGCCTCACCTCCTTAAAGTTAAAATCAAAACTAATTTCATCATTGTGAATTAATTTATTACTTAAAATAATTAGGATAAATTTCCCTTACTGTATTTTTATCGAAAGTGACCATATTTAAATGTTCTTCCATATATTCTTCAGCCTTTTGTGGATCTTTATTCTTTATAGCATCACAAATTTCTTTATGCTGTTCAAGGATATCATCCCAGCTAGAATTAGCTGCTAACCTAAGCATACGAATTCGTTGAAACTCAGTACTACCATCATTAATGCTATTCCATATCCTTTTTTTATTACTTCCCTCAAAAATTATCTTATGAAATTCTTCATCTGCTTCAAACAATTTTTTATCATCATGATTTTCTATATACATTTGCTGAAGCTTTAGATTCATTTCTAATGCCAATATATTTTCTTGTGAAAATTCCTTGCAAGCTTCTTTTACTACGGCTCTCTCTAAATGTTCACGTAGAAATCTACCATCTTCGACGGCAGATAAATCAATTAAAGAAACAATTGTACCTCTTTGAGGATAAATCTGCACTAATCCTTCTTGTGCTAAGCGAACAAGTGCTTCTCTAACTGGTGTTCTACTCACGCTATATTTCTCTGAAAGTTCTTTTTCAGAAATACTAGTCCCAGGCTCAAGATATAAATTAATGATTTCTTCTCTAAGTTTATAATATATAGTTTTACTTGTAGTATTTTTCTTAACTTCTAAAGCCATTTTTATTTCCCTTGCCTTTCACAGCTACCATACTTGTATGGTAGTTTAGTTTCTACTCTTACTGCAATATATGGAATATAAATTAAACTCATCTATATAATATTTAATTTATATATGAATCATAATATAACCTTTCAACTGCCATACTTGTATGGTAGTTATATTTATATAATATCATAACCGTTTACAATGTCAATAATATATTTCAAAAAATATATTATTGATACATTAATTTTAAAAATGGCATAGATAGAAATAATTAGCAATTTGTAGAAAATTCACGGTTAATCAATTTATTTAGCGCATACGGTCAGTTTATCGATTTCAAGTATTCAACTTTTGGATATAATATCTATATAAATACCAAAAATTGAAAGGGGAGAAAAATATGCTGAAAAATATTAAAATTATTAATAGTATTATTATTATGGTCATTCTATCCACTATTGTCTCATTAGCTATTGCTATTGTCGGTTACAGCAACATGAAGGCAGTTAATAATAATTCTTCAGCAATGTACGAAAACGCTTTAGTAAGAATTATGAAAACCGAGGAAATTCGACAAACATTCTCAAATGTAAGATTAACTGTTAGTCGAATATCTACCGGCGATTTTAACTCCGATGATGTAACTTCCATAGATAACAGCTATACAAATATGAATAAAATGCTGGATGACTATGAAAATTTATCTTTAAGCTCCTTAGAAAAAAATAACATAGCTGAATTTAAAAGCGATTCTGAAAAATATTATTCACAAATAAAAGAACTTGAAAAAGGAACCAAACTCTACGGAATTGATCTCGAAAACTTTAATCAGGTTGGAGCTGAAATGCAGCTTTTTCTTGATAATTTAGTAAATTACAGTTCAAATATGGCAAATACTCTTCACAATGATAATACTACATTATATGTTAGAAGCACTGAAATTTTCTTTGCTACATTTGCTATAGGATTCCTTCTTATGTTGTTAGTTTCATATACTATAGTTGTTGTAATCAGAAAATCCATGAAAGAAATAATTTCTGATCTAACAATGGTTTCCAATGGCGACTTTAGTGTAAAAATAGATTCTTATTCTAAAAATGAATTTGGAGTAATGAGAGAATCTCTAAAAAAGACTATTTTAAATATATCTTTAATGTTAGAATCAGTAAAAAATTCGACAAATATCGTAAATGAGCAAACAACTAATTTATTAGGCGCCTCTGATGAAATGTCATCTTCTGCACAAGAAATTAACGCAGCAGTTCAAGAAGTAGCAAGTGCTGCTAACGAACAATCAAACGATTTAATAAATGTAAAAACATCGTTAGATACTTTTGCTGATTCACTAAATCAAATAACAGCAGCAATTAACGATGTAAACTCTAATCTTCATAATATTAATTCAATGGCGGAAAACGGTAACTCAAAATTAAAGTTCTTATCTGATTCAATAAAAAATGTAAATGAATCTTTTGATACCGTAAGAAATAAAGTTGTTTCATTAGATAATCATGTAGAAAAAGTAAATGATATAACAAATATTATAAACTCCATTGCTGAACAGACTGATTTATTAGCTTTAAATGCTGCTATTGAATCTGCTAGAGCAGGTGAAGTTGGTAAAGGATTTGCTGTTGTTGCAGAGGAAATCCGAAAACTTGCAGAGCAATCTAAATTATCGGCTAATGATATAAGCGCTCTTATTTCAAGTATCAATCAAGAGGCACAAGTTGCAGTTAAAACTACTGATTTAGGCAAAGACAGCTTAAACAATCAATCCGAACTTATTGAAGATTCTATAAAATCTTTCACATTGATATTTAATGCTATTGAAACTATATTACCTAGAGTAGATAACGTAAACAAATCAATCGAAAACATAAATGCTGAAAAGGATCTTATAATATCTAAAACATTAGATATTTCCGGAGTTTCAGAAGAAAACGCAGCTTCTGCTGAAGAAATAGCTGCTTCAGTTCAACAAATTAATCTATCATTTAATGAAGTAGCGACTTCAGCTCAAACTCTATCAAACTTAACAAACTCTATGATGGATGAAGTAAATAAATTCAGTTTATAATATTCTATTCAATCATGAAACATCATATCGAATTAAAATGGAGGATAATTATGAAAAAGTTGAAAATTTTAAATATTGCACTTGTAGTAGTCCTTATGGGCAGTATATTTACAGGTTGTAGTTCAAAAAATAATACTAAAGCTACGAAACCTATCACCTTAAATATAATTGACGTCTCCGGAAGCATGAAACTAGTTGGCGATTCAATTGATCAATTTAAAGCTGCAAATCCTGATTTAGTAGGCGATATAGTAGTTACAAACTCAACTGCCTTGGAAGTTCCATCTTTATTAAAGGCTCAGATTCTATCTGAAAATGTACAAACTGATTTAGTTTTCACTGGAATCGATGGACTTTCTACATGTATTAAGAGAGATGTCATAGAAAACATTATGCCAAAATACAGTGACAGCTTTCCTAACTTAGAGGAAAATTATAGTTCTGGAGCAAAAGCTACATATGACTTGGTAAAAGGTTATGGTATAACATATGTTTATTCTCCTAGCGGTCCACTTTTTAGCTATAATCCTGATGCCGTTCCAAACGTACCTAAAACACCTGATGATCTTTTAGCTTTTGCTAAAGCTAATCCTGGTAAATTTACTTATGCAAGACCTGCTAACTCAGGCCCTGGAAGAACCTTTCTTCTTGGATTACCATACATATTAGGAGATAAAAATCCGAAGGATCCTAAGACTTGGGACAAGACATGGGCTTATCTCAAAGAACTTGATCAATACATAGATTATTACCCAGGTAAAACTGGCACTACTTTTACAGAATTGAATTCAGGTAAAAGAGCAATTGTTACAAGCCAATTAGGTTGGGATATGAATCAAAGAATTACAGGCGGAATTCCTAGTAACTTCCAAGGTTTTATGCTTAATAATACTACATTAGTAGCAGATGCTCAATATATGGCAATGCCAAAAGGGCTTACTGATGAACAAAGAGATGTAGCTTTAAAATTAATGGAATGGCTTATGACTCCAAAAATGCAAGCCATAACATATGACAGTGGTTATTTCTATCCCGGCCCTTCTGTTAAAGATGTTCCACTTGATGCAGCACCTAAGGACAGTCAGGATAAAATAAAACCAGCCATGAGACAATCATATGATGATGCTATCAAAACTCTTCCAACTACAACACAATTAGATACAGATACTTTTATGGAAGCATTAAACATGTGGGATCAACAATTCGGTACAAAAGTTAAGAGATAAATAGATTTATAAATTTAAGCAAGTTTTAAAACCACCAATTATTTACTTTTAGAACTATATACGCAAAACAAAAAAAATATTTTGAAGAAAAATTTATGAAGGTTTGTTACTTTTATATGCATCAAAAAATTTTGTAACATATGATAAAATAACAAACCTTCATCTATATTATTCATCTTAGTAATGAATCTCCTATTTTTTTATATTTTAAAGCAAAATTAAATTTTATCATCAAAATCGCACCTCATGAATTGTTCAATTACGCAGTAAATTTTCTCAATCTTTCCAAATTGTTTATAAATTATTCCATCATAAGAAGATTGAGCAGCCTTATCCTCAATAGGATTTATTTTGCTCTACTACTTCTCCTATTGCTTTCTTACCATCTTTTGCCTTTATTACTGCATCTTCTGACGCCTTAACTACAGAATTTACATTATGTCTAAATCCATCCATCTTTATATTCATGCACTTTAGCTGTATGACTATATCATTAGCCAATAAATTTTGCTCGCTTGAACCTTCTGCTACACCTTTAAGTATTTGCTTTGAAACATCCTCGATTCCTGGATCATTATCATCAGAAATGCTTTCTTTCATTATCTTATCATCTGTGATTCCAGCCAAATACAAACCATTCCTATAATAATTCAAAAAAACACTCCATTATGGGAACTCATCCATAATGGAGTATTTCTTTAATATTATTATAATGCGAACAATACTACAAATGCTATCGCAATAAAATACATTGGTTTAGGAATATCTTTCGATTTACCTGTAAATAATTTTATTAGTACATACGCTACAAATCCAAATGCTAAACCATCTGTAATAGAATATGTTAATAGTGTCAATATTAATGTTAGGAACACCGGCATCCCTTCAGTAAAGTCTGAGAAATCAACCTTTGTTATAGGTTCCATCATTACTACCCCTAAAACTATTAAAACTGGCGCTGTTGCAAATGCTGGTATAGCAGTTAAAATTGGAGAAAAGAATAATGATAAAAAGAATAATGCAGCAATTGTAAGACCTGCAAGTCCTGTTCTTCCACCTTCTGCAATTCCAGCTGCTGATTCTACAAACGCAACTGGAGTGGAAGTTCCTAAGCACGCACCAATTGTTGAACCAACTGCATCGGCAGTTAGCACTTTATCAGCATTTTTAACATTACCATTTTCATCTAAATAACCTGCCTTTGAAGCTAAACCAATTAAAGTTCCAATACTATCAAATACATCTATAAATAGCATAGAAAGAATAGCAGGAATAATTCCAATTACCATTGCACTCTTGAAATCAAATTGCATAAATACAGGAGCAACTGATGGAGGCATAGATATTATTCCGGTAGGTGCTTTAGCAACTCCTAATATCATGCCAATTATATATACAACGAACATTCCAATAATAAATGATCCTTTTACATTTTTATAATACAATATTGAGATTAGAATTATGCCTAAACAAGCTAGTAGAACTGCTGGATCTTTTAAACTTCCAAGAGTAACTAATGTAGCTTGACTAGCAACAATAATTTTAGCATCTTGAAGACCAATAAATGCTATAAAGAATCCAATACCAATACTAATTGCATACTTTAATGTCTGAGGTACACTATCAATAATTACTTGTCTAACTTTAAATACATTGAGTAATAAAAATATAATTCCTTCGATTAATGAAGCTGCTAAAGCTGTTTGCCATGAAAACTTCATTGTTAAGCAAATTGTAAAAGTAAAAAATGCATTTAATCCCATACCTGGTGCCATACCAAATGGATAGTTAGCAACAAGTGCCATAATAACAGTTCCAATAAAAGAAGCTAAGGCTGTAGCTGTAAATACCGCTGATATATCCATACCTGATTGGCTTAAGATACTTGGATTTACTACTAAGATATATGCCATTGTTAAAAAAGTTGTTATACCTGCTAAAATTTCTGTCTTAACATTCGTTTTGTTTTTTTGTAAATGAAATATTTTTTCTAATATTCCACTCTCTGTCTTGTTTACCGCATTGTTTGATACATTGTCCAATTTTAATTCCTCCTATTTTTGAGCTACACAAAATGCATTGCCACTCTAAAACAATATTTTTATTAGTATTTACACTAATTAAATAAAATATAAAAGAATAATAACAAGAATTTATAAATATTTTCACTCAAAACATAAAGCCCCTTTGTAATAACAAAGGGGCTTATAAGTAAGTAAAATACTTATAAACACCCATAGTCAGACAATTTACGGTAGTCTGGTAGAGACACTTAGACCTTATTTCTAAGCATATACGGGTAAAAATTTCATCATTTATATATAACCTACTAATTTACCGAATTTTGCTTTTCACATTATTTTAACTATGAAAATAATATGATATCCAAATACAATATATTAAGTGTGCAATATATAGCTCTTTTTTACATATTTAATCCTACAATATTTTTAATTATAAATCAATACTATTTTAAAATTTTATGTATCTTTTTATAATTTCAGGGTTAATCGTTCGCCTTTTTTTCTTTAAGAATAAGATCAAATCAACTGTTTACTCATTGTTTATTTTCATAGCAATTAAGTAAATTATATAGTCTTTCAACTTCATTTGTAATTATACTGTTAGTGTTAAGCTTTATAACCATCTTCATATGCTCTTCTTCGTTTACTGTATATGGATTTATTTCTATTCCTGCTTCTTGTATTTCCTTCACATATCCCTCATTCAATATGCTTGGAAAACATGGATGATAACATTCTACTGCTATATCCTTTAAATACTTTGGAACATTTGCAAGGGTTGAACTAGTCAAAGCCCCTAGCTTTATTTCCTTATCCAATTCTCTCACTTTAACTAAACTTAAATGATTAAAACTTGAAATTATAATTCTCTCCTGTATATCATATTCATAAATCATTTCCAAAACCTTTTCCTCTAATCCCTCATATGGGAATATGCTGTTTTTCAATTCTAAATTTAATATCTTTAAATTCGAATCGGCAACAAGCTCAAAAAACTCTTTCAAAGTTGGTATTTCTTTGTCACTTTTAGTTCTAAACTTTTTTAATTCAGCTAAAGTATAATCTTTAACATATCCTTTTCCATCTGTTGTCCTCTCTAAGGTTTCATCATGAATTAAAACTGGTGTCTTATCCTTTGATAATTGAACATCCGTCTCAATTCCATCAGCTTTATACTCTATAGCCTTTTCAAAAGCAATCATTGTATTTTCTTCAAATTTGCCACTATACCCTCTATGAGCTATATTTAAAATCCCCAAGCCAAACACTTCCTTTATTTATTATTCATAATTAATTATAATCTCTTATATTTGCTTTAAATAAGTTAAGAAAATAATAGACAAATTTCTTTGTCTATTATTTTCATTATACCCTATTTATTTGCTTTATTATATTTATCTATTGCTTCATTTATTGATTTTTCGCTAGCATCTATAGCAGCATCTGGAGATTGTTTTCCTTGAATCATTGCTTCTATATTTGTTTCAACAGTTTGTCTTGCTTCTGTAAATACTCCAAGTAGCGCTCCTTTAGACTCAGCTGGTGATGAATGTAATTGATCAATTGCTGTTTTAAACTGTGGTGTTTTTTGTAAATGATCTTTCATCTCTTGCAAATCATAAGCCTTTGTAGTTACAGGAAAATATCCTGTTTTCTCATTCCAGAAAACTTGTTCTTCTGGTGATATCATAAACTTAATAAATTCAAAGACTGCTTTCTGCTTTGCTTCATCACCTTTGTCTAAAGCCCACAATGATGCTCCACCAATTGAAACTCCACCTTTATCATCTTTATTTATTTTAGGTAACGGAGCCGTCCCAACTTCAAATTTTCCATTAACACCATCTAATACAGTTGTAAGACTTGCTGTTGATTCAATAAACATATCTGCTTTTCCTGCTATAAAAGCTTGCTCTGTATCCTGAGTTTTTCTTCCATAATTTCCAAGCAAGCCTTGATCATAAAGATCCTTCCACACCCTTAATATTTTCACGCCTCCGCCATTGCTTTTAAAATCTACACTTGTAGCAGCTGCATCTCTTCCATTTCCATTGTTCAAATATGGCTTTAATTGTTTCGCCATGAATTCTTCGAAGAGCCATGCATAAATTGGTAATGATATTCCATATTCAGTGACATTATTTCCATCTTTTTTAGTAAGCTTTTCTGAGTCTTCTTTTATTTCATCAAAATCTTCTGGAGCCTTTTCTGGATCTAAGCCTGCCGCTTTAAATGCAGTCTTATTATAATAAAGAATTGGTGTTGATGAATTAAATGGCATTGAGTATAATTTATTATCAACAGTATAATAAGCTAAAAGATTTGGCTCTAAAGATGATGTATCAAATTTGTCATCATCAATGAATTTCTGCATTGGAGTTGCTATCTTAGAATCTATCATCCATCTTGTCCCAATGTCATAAACTTGCATTACATCTGGATATGCCTTTTTATCTTTTGTGCTCTTTATTTTATTCATTGCATCGTCATATTCCCCTTGATATTGTGCTGTAATATGAATATTACTCTTATTTTCTTTATTAAACTTATCAACCATCTCATTTATGGCCTCTCCACCAGAACCACCCATTGAATGCCAAAAAACAACTTCAGTTTTCCCACTGTTATCACTGTTTCCACCAGTTGAAGCTGCTTTTCCACAGCCACCTAAAACTGCAATACACATACATGCCGTTAACATAATTGATAAAATTCTTTTTTTCATAATAAACCTCACTCTCTTTTATTAATAAATATTTATCTGTATTTAAATTAGATAAGAATGATAGTCAGACATTCTAGTAAATTCTCCTTATCCTTTTACAGCTCCTGAAGTAATTCCTTTTATCAACTGCTTTTGTCCAATAATAAAAATTACTAT
>JAEZKY010000122.1 GCA_023435985.1 Bacillota bacterium
ATATGACTTACAATAGCATTAATACCTAGTGCTGTTGCCGCAAATCCCATAGCATTAAAAAGTGTTTCTTGATGTTTATCCTTTATTCCTTTTTTAACTACACACCCTGCAGTAGTTCCAATTACAATTGCTCCCGTATTTACAATTGTTCCTAGCATTTAAATCACCTCTATAAAGTTTTTTATAAAGATAAAATAAACCATCCAGTAGCTGGAGAGTCAACTCTTTTTATATGGAATTTGGATTTCTGTTACAAATTTATGAGTATCATTTGTCATTCCGTAATCGATCATTGTTATTTCAAGAGCATCTCCAGAAATAATATACTTCTTTTCATTTGCATATTTAAGCATTTTCAAATAATATTCCTTTGCTTCTTTATGTGTTCCAACAAGCCTTAAGGTCAGATAATTGCTTTCTAAGATACTTTCACTCTTTTCACCGCTCTTATCTTCCTTTTCAATAATAACAATGACAGAAGTAAATTCATCTAATTTATTGACTAATAAATTCTCTTTATCAATAGATAACGCTATCTTACCTAAAAAAATCGCCGTATTTAAATGATGTTTTCTTCCAAGTTCAGCAATTGAATATTCAATATCATCCCCAACTTTTATATTTCGTTTAAGAATTCCTATATTTCTTTTTGGAAGCCACTTTTCTTCTATCTTGTTATATTCCGTACTAATTGCATCCTCAATCTGAATAATGCGAGTTTTAATTTTTCGTTCTATTAATTCTAATTCATACTTTCTCTTAGTGATTTCTTCATTCTGTTCTTTTAACATGGAAACTAAAGTCTCTATTTCTCTACTTTCAAAAAATTTAATAATTTTATTCAAAGGCATATTTAGTGCACGTAAATATTTAATAGTATTCAAACGTTCAAACTGCTTCGTTGAATAGTAACGGTACTTAGAATTTGAGTCTATAAATTCCGGTTTTAATAAATTTATATCATCATAGTATCTTAATGTTCTTATATTTATTTCAAATAATCTTGCCATTTCTCCTATAGTGAATAAATCTTGCATTACTTTTTACCAAATGGACAAACATAAAGACACATACCGCATATTTCAAGCCTGCATTCTTCCTTAAGCTTATAAAAATACTCTTCACACTTTTTTACATCAAACCTTAACTCACGCGGTTCATGTTCTACATAATTTCTGCCAAGTATTGCTTGAGCTGGGCATATTTTAGCACACCTATTGCAATTACCACATTTACTTTCTAATATTTCTTTATTCTCTTCAAAAGGAGCATCAGTTAATACTGAAGTCCATCTTATACGAGGACCATAATTGGGATTAATCAAAAGACAGTTTTTCCCTATCCATCCAAAACCAGCTAGTCTAGCAGTGAGTTTATGTGATAGTGAGGCGCAAACTCTATTACTATCAATACGTTCTGCGGTTGGTAATGGCATTACTTTATAACCATTACGTTGTATCACCGAACTGACAACTGAAGCAAAATTATCTAGTCGATTATTTATTACGTCATACGCATGAGTTTTATATTGAAGCACATTTTCATACGTATCCCTATCATTTAAAAGATTTACAATGCTATTTGGTAATACTATTCCAATAGATAATGCCCTTGGGAAATCAGATACCAATTCTCCACCAATTGCTTTAATCTCATTTTCAACCTGACTAATTCCTGCTACACCAATAAAGTCAATTCCATGAATATCACCTAATTCTTTTATCCTTTCTAACAGGCTCATATTTTCCACCTCTTTCTCATCTAAAATATTTCTTTTAACTTCCATCATGAAACTTCCATTAAGCTAATAAGTATTATGTGTTTTCTTCCAACTTTCAAAAAGTGTATCTCTACAATAAAAAAATACTTTTACAAAATTTTGCTATTATAATTCAATTATAATATATATTGAAAATATTACTTTCTCAGTTTTTTAGCGGAATATTCTCATTGATTCTTATTTATTTTGTAAATAATCTATAACATTTTTTAAGTATTACATACAGAAAAATACCGCAAATTAATTCATTTCTGAATAAATGCGATATCTTAATTTGCCATTTAAATTTTTCTTAATAGCTGCTTTTTCTTACTTGTAAGCTTTAAGTTAATATCCTTATATTTTTTATATGAATAATAACAAAAACTCATTCCAAAAAACTCTGCTGTTATCAAAATTGATACTAATTCTGTTATAGAAATATCAGTGCTGTAGAGAAAATAATAATAAAAGAATGGCATACACGAAATAACACCTATTGTAATAAATACCAATATATATGCTATTGCTGCACGTTTTTGCTTTATTGCAACCATATAAATAAAAATAAACCTAGAAATAGTTCCAATAACTCCTCCAATAATAGAGAACATTATTAATTCTTTTACAATACCTTCATTTATATTTTTTATCGTAATTTGAATCATACCAACAAATATACCAATAACCATGGATATTGCTAGATTAAATAAAAAGTCTTTTAAATTCTGCTTCATAATTTTCCACCTCAAAATCCAAGATATTTCTTAAAATCATTTAAATATTTTCGAGTAACGTATACTTCTTCATTTATATCTATGAGCTTTAATATAAGCTTACTATTAAACCATGAAATAATCCGATCTACTTTTACTATATTTACAACGAAACATTTGCTTACTCTTATAAAACCTTTTTGTTCTAATCTTTCTTCCAACTCATAGAGCTTTTCTTTGACCTTATATCTTTTATCCTTTGTCATGCAAAAAACATCATTTCCCATAGCTTCAAAGTAATATATGTCATCATAACTTAGTATTTTAAGTTCGTCCTCATCACATTTTCCTGTAATTATATTTTTAGCTTCCTCTTTACTTCCAGATATTTTATCCAAATAATTAATTAAAACATTTATTGTCTCTATATCGAAATATATCCCTATTTTCCCTTTCTTCAATTCAAAGCCCTTTTCAATTATGCATACTTCAGAACCCTCACTAATCTTTATTTTACGATTTTCAAGAATTTCTTCTAACATTCTCCTTAAGTTTTCGCTGCAAATTAACTCTACCTCCATATAACCTCCCTATTTACCTTAGACTTCTGGAAATACCCCCGAAATCACTAATTATTCCTACAATTATAAACCCTCATAATTATAACCGTCATTGTATTATGCCCTGCTAATTCTATAATAGCATTGATTAAATAAATTACAGCCCATATTTTTGTTATTACAACATTAACCTCTATAAATAAGGTATAAAGCTTAAATTTACATTAAGAAATGCTTTTAAACTACTACTCATTATTTTTCATTCTATCTTTTTCTAATGCTTTTCTATGCCCTGTGATCATAAAATCAGGCATATTTTTCTGCACTGCCTTCTTAAATTTTTCTCTTTTCATGAAATATCTCATAACTTTTCCCTGGATTTTCTCCTTAAAGGATACTTTATTAAGCATTCCATTTTTCTTATAATACTTATAGTCTTCTAAAAAAATAGCTCCTAGGAACCCTTCTATAGCATCTCCAAACACTTTGTTACCAGCTACATTTAAAAAAGTTTCTAGTTTAAAATAATCTTTTTCACAGTAACTTATACTCATTTTTGCAAAAGCATATATTTGATTATCTAGGATAGTATTATCATAAGCTTCATCGGTAACAAACCCAATCAAATTAGCACCTTGAGTATGAAACTCTAATATCTGTCTTAAATTCTGATTTTCACTCAATCTGCCTGAAATTATATAACCAATTTGTTTGCCTTTAAATATAGGGACATGATTATAGCAAAAACTCCTGTCATAATAAAGCTTAAAATGCGAGGACAAATATCTATCTTTTATAGTTCCTGCAAAAATGATTATATCTCCATTCTTCATAATATAATCCAAGAATTTCCTGTAACCATCATTATTATCATAAACACATTTATTTTCAGCAGCACATCTGCAACAGCCAAGACATGGTCCCTTTATATCTAAATCATTAAGATTGAAGACTTCCACTGAACTTTGTATATAGCTTTTATATTTATCAATCATCTCATTAAGATTAATATCTTCTTTAGCTGAATCTGTTATAATGATTATTTTTTTAGTCGTCTCAAGAAATTTATCTGATATGCCACTCTTATATTGAAAGGTATTTTTACTTAATGAATTAAATAGCTTTCCTGTTACTAAACCTTCATTAACGTAAGTGATCAGGTTTTCAAAAAACAACTTAAGTTCCATTCTTCCTTTTTCTTTTGTTAAGTCATTCATTTCATGAGATAGATATTCTACATATTTCATACCTAAATCTTCAGAAATTGCTCTAATATAATTATGAGCATGAATATCTGCATAGTGAATAGACGTAGAAAATGCACTAGTGTATTTATTTAAGAAATAGTCTTCTAATCTATTTTCAAATATTAATTCAATAAATCTTTTATACTCTGAATGTACTAGGGCATGATATAGTGGAAACGCCCAGATAACTGCATCTGCTTCTTGAATTTTTTTGCATAAAGCCCTTAGTTTTTCAATATCTTCTTCATATTTTTTTACTTCCTTTATGATATGAACATATTGAAATTCATGCTTTTTATAATTCTGTTCTAAATACTCCATAGACTGCATTGTAACACTTTTTTCTAACTTTGGACTCCCATTTAAAATAATTATCTTCATAAATATATACCTCCGTTTTCTATATCTTCATTTTATTAAAAGATATAAATTAAAACTATAAATTTTATTTAAGATGCAATTTAACTCAAATAACATGCATTAAGGAGCTGCAAAAGTTAAAGCAAACATCCCTCAAGCTCTCTTTAGCTTGAGGGATGTTAAAATTTATATATTCACTTTCTCTATATAGTGACAATTAACATCTATATGATTTAAAAACATTAATAATCTTTCATAAAGTGGATGAACCTTATCACCAAACTTTACTTCTAGACTTTCGCCAATTTCTCTTACATTTTTCTTGCCATCTACATGCAATAATATCCAGCTTCCATATTCATCTAGAGTAATCTTTTTATATTCTGGAATCCTAAATTTAAGTTTTCTAAAAAACCTTTGTACCTTGTGATCTTGTTTTACAAGTATAGTCACAATATTATCATTATCTACTTCATACTCTAAATCAGCAGATATTCTATATATTAAATTTAAAACATCTTCATTATTCTTCAGCATTTTTTGTCTTACTCTTTAAGATAGGTACTCCAGTGGCTATTACTAAAACTATTAATAATATAAATGCCATCCCATTAGAAGCAGCAAATCCACTTGGCTCAAATCCAGTTATAAGTCCTGTTATTTGGAATATTATACCTACAAGTCCAAGTATAGAACCTCCAGCAACTAGTCCTGAAGATAAACTTATACCATTTGAAACCTTAGCTTCTTTTTCTTTCTCAGATTTAGAGGTTTTTTCTATAAATAGACGAAGTAATGCTCCTACTAATATTATAGTAGTTGTAGATATAGGTAAATAGAATCCTATAGCAACTGCCATTATAGGAAGATTTAGCATAAATAAAACAAGTCCCATAACAATACCTGCAATTACCATTACCCAAGGTAATTGTCCTGACATTATACCAGCTGTTAATGTTGACATTAAATTAGCTTGAGGCAATGCAAACGGAACATTATCACCAGTCATTGCAAGTTGATTTGAAAGCAATAATATAGTACCAACAACTACTGCAACACCGATTACTCCAGCAATAGCAAAGTATTTTTCCATTTCATTTTTGTCACCACCTATTACGAAAGTAACCTTTTGTGATTGAGAATAACCACCAGCTACAGATATAGCAGTAACAATAAATGTACCAAATAAAAGTAATGATTTATTATGTTCAGGATTTTTCCATCCCATTACAACAAATAATAATGTTACAACTACTATAGAAGCTATAGTCATACCTGATACAGGAAGATTTGAAGTTCCTATAGTACCAGTTAAACGACCAGAGACTATAACAAATAGTAATGATAAGAACAATGATAAAATAGAAGCAAGAACTGCCATTACTATATTACCATTAGATGCAATGAAACCACCTACAAAACCTAATATTACACCACCAAGTAATAATATGTTTTCAACAGATGAACTCTTTCCACTAGCTGAAGCCTTAGCATTAAGAGTTTCTTTTATAGAAGATATTATAGTAGGAATAAGTTTTATAGCACCTATTATACCGCCTGAAAGCATCATTCCAGCTCCGATATATTTTACATAACTTCCAGCTATGCTGTTAACTTGCATGCTGCTTATAGCAACACTTGGATTATTCCATACAACTGGACCTTCTTTGGCAAAAGCTGCAAAGTAACCTATTAAAGGCATAATAGCAAAGTTAGATAATATAGCTCCTGCAAACATAGTTACAGAAACATCCATACCAACTATGAATCCTATACCTAATAATAAAGGATTAACTTCAACTTCAAATTTCCACTTATAGAAACTTTCATTTACATAGCTTATAACATTGTTAACTGAATTCAAAAATGAACTAGTTATGACAGTTATAATACCGCCTATTCCAAAACCAATTCCCATAAACTTCATTGATTCTCCAGCACCTTCTGAAGCAACAAGAGTTTCAGATATAGCCATTGACTCTGGATACATTAATTTTCCATGTTCTTCAACAATTAAGTAATTGTACACAAGAGAAGCTATTCCAATTCCAAATAAAACTCCAGCTGCTCCAACAGAAAAACCTTCTATAAAACTAACTTTTGAGCCTATTAAAAGAATTGCTGGCAATACGAAAATCACACCACTAGCAACAGATTCTCCACCACTTGACATACCTTGCAATAGATTTTTGCCAAGTATCCCTTTTTGCTTAGCAAATGCAACTATAAATGCTGAACCTACTATAGAACCAGGTATACCAGCCGCAACTGTAAGACCTGATTTCATACCTGAATAGGCCGTAGATGCTGCGAATAAGACAGCTAGAATAATACCAATTATTAATACGGCAAGGTTTCCACCGAAATTAGAACCACTGGAAACGTAAGGAACGTAGTCTTTACCAGCTACGCCACCATACGCACCTTTAGATAACTTTTTCTCCATAATACATACCCCTTTATATTTCTTAATTTATTTACATATTGCAATAATTTCCAGCATAATATGGAAAACATTTCAAAAAAAACGTTTTGGGGGATTCATTCTTTATTCTAACTAATCAATATAAACGTTATACCGTCTATGTTTAAAATTACTAAATCTTCAACTACACTCCTTAGCTGCTCTTAGAATTCAACAAAGACCAAATACCCTCTCCAATTGGAGAGGCAGTTATCCACTCATGCCCAGGAACACCCAAAAGAAGAGAGCCTCAATCCTATAAACGCAAGGATCGAGGCTCTTTTGTCATTACCAGTGGTACGGTTCTCCGTATCGGGGTCAAACGGCGCAGGAAAAGGGCGATGAAGACCGCCCTCATCGCCCTCAAGATTTTGAGACTATATTGGGAAATCTCATATACACCACTATTGGATTCCCGGGTGCAGTGGTGGTGTCTGCACATAAATAAACTACACAAAACCAATAAGACAAACCCACCGTCCCTATGTCTCAAACACTATGCTGATTTTGAGGGCGATGAGGGCAGTACATCAGCAATGGAATAATACAAATTTTTCCTGTGTTCATAGGTCTAATATTTAATTAGAATCATTACTTTACATCGAGAATTCCTTCGAAATTAAATTCTGGATAAATTCGACCAAAATCACATAAAAATATTACTATTTACTTTGATTACTTTCCCATACTAACCACTGAACTTTTTCTTCCTCATTCATATCAAAACTCAGTGCGATTGAGTTGAGGTTTTTACGTTCGCCTTAATTCATTTCTTACCTGTTTCCTCCATTTAATAATATTCTCAATTGCGTTTTCTTCGCCCCCCAGATATATATCTTCAATCGTCATAGGCCAAAATCGCAACTCACGTTTTCTTTCCACATTCGGAATCGGATTTGTAATTTTTCCTATTGATTTTACAATCTCTCGATTCCTATTGAGAATATACGAAGTATCCCAATTATTGTTATAAGCATCAATAAACAAATTAACTAACTGCTTATATCCTTCCGCTGTATAATTTGAAGGATGCTGTATCATATAACATGAAACAAGCCAAAAATGCAAGGCATATAGCTCTGGATCATTATGCTCCCAAACAAGAGGAAACCCAAATAGCTCATAACATGAAAATCCATCTATCTCTTTGGCTCCACATTCTATACATCTTCCGAACTCCATAACTGTATTATTATCAACCACTTATCATACACTCCTTTCTTCCCCATGATAGCATTTCGACATATCCTTCCGTTCTATACACTAGAATTTGTTTCTAAAAAATTTCTCTATTGAGACAATATGATATAACCCATATTATCGCCATACCCTCAGCGTCCACGCATATAAAAACAGCCTCAACCCTTCATTTCTAAAAGGATTGAGGCCACTTTTCGCCGTTACCAGTGGTACGGTTCACCGCGGCTGATCTTGAAGGCGCGGTAGAGCTGTTCGACGAGAAGCAGGCGGATCATCTGATGGGTGAAGGTCATTGCGGAAAAGGACAGTCTGTCTTTGGCGGCGGCGAGGACGGCGGGCGCGAGACCGAAGGCGCCGCCGATGACGAAGGTGAGATCGCTGGCGCCGGCGAGAGCAAGGGCGTCCAGGCGGGCGGCGAGAGCCTCCGACGAGAGCCGGGTGCCGCCGATGTCGAGGACGACGAGGTGGCTGGAGGGCCGCACGGCCTTCAGTATCCTCTCCCCTTCCCGGTTGAGGACGCGGGCCTTGTCGGCAGGCGAAGGATTATCGGGCATTTTCTCCTCCGCCGCCTCGACGATGTCGAGGCGGCAGAAGGGGGTTAGACGCTTCGTATATTCGGCGATGCCTGCGGTGAGGTACCGCTCTTTTATTTTGCCGACGGCGACAATGGTGATGCGCATGGGCTACTGGCTCGGCATCTCTTCGAGGAGGACGGTCCGGGCGAGGGTCTGGCCATTCCTTACGAAGGTGACATCGACGCGGCTGCCGATGGGCTGGGCATCCACAATGGCGCGCAGGTCGGCGACGGTGTTGGTTTCTTTGCCGGCGATGGAGAGGATGAGATCGCCGTCGCGGAGACCGGCCTTGGCGGCGGGGCCGCTGCCCTGGACGCGGACGACGTAAACGCCTTTGTCGGCGGTGAGTTCGTAGCCGTAGCGGGCAGCCGTCACCTTGTCGATAATGCCGACGCCCAGGTAAGCGCGGACGACACGGCCCTTGTCGATTAGCGACTGGATGATGGGCCGGGCGGTGTTGGCGGGGATGGCGAAGCCGATGCCCTCGACGCCGGCAACAGCGATTTTGGCGCTGTTGATGCCGATGACGACACCGTCGGCGTTGACGAGAGCGCCGCCCGAGTTGCCAGGATTGATGGCCGCGTCGGTCT
>JAEZKY010000145.1 GCA_023435985.1 Bacillota bacterium
AGTTAATTCATCGGGAAGTACGGTTACTTTTATAATTGAGCTTACAGGTATAATGTGTTTTTGGTGCGGAGTTATGAAAGTAGCAGAAAACAGCGGACTTACAGAAAAAATATCTAAGCTGTTGAAACCTATTCTTAAAGTTATTTTTAAAAATGCAGCTAAAGATGAAAAAGCATTGGGAGCTATAGTTATGAATCTTACTGCGAATATGCTTGGATTGTCGAATGCAGCAACGCCTTTTGGAATTAAGGCTATGGAAGAATTAGATAGACTTAATGAGAAAAAAGGAACTGCATCTGATGATATGGCACTTTTTTTAGTTTTAAATGCAACCTGCATTCAATTAGTTCCGTCTACAATAATTTCAATACGTGCAGCTTGCAATTCTGGAAATCCAGGTGGAATAATATTGCCAACAATTGTATCTACAGCAACAGCGGCTATAGTTGGTGTAATATGCTGCAAATTATTGCAAAAGTATTTTTAAAAGTATTTTAGAATATATAAGATAAATAATTACTTTTACAGGAGGAATAATAGTGATATGCTTAATTATTTGAGTAAGAGCATAATACCGATAATATTCTTACTTATTATAACGTATGGAATGTTTAAGGGGAGAAAGGTTTATGAATGGTTTATTGAAGGTGCTAAAGAAGGTTTGAATGTAGTTTTGAGAATATTTCCATATTTACTGGCTATGATAATTGCAGTTCAAATTTTTAAGGACGCAAAGTTAATGGATTTATTAAATAATTTAATTGCACCGTTAGGCAATATGATAGCATTACCTAAAGATCTTATACCTTTATTAATAATAAAACCTTTATCAGGAAGTGGAGCAATTGGAGTATTTACAGATATAATAAAAAGCGTAGGACCGGATACAAGAACAGGCCTTATAGCTTCTGTAGTAATGGGAAGCACAGAAACTATATTTTATACTATTACAGTTTACTTTGGTGCAGTAAAGGTAAAGAAGATAAGGCATACTTTATGGGCGGCAGTATTTGCAGATATAACAGCAATAATAATGGCTATATTTATGGTAGACAAATTTTTATTAAGATAATATTTGTTAGGTTAATTGCCTTTATTAAGATTAATTTTTGGAGTATTATAATAAAAGAAGGAAAAACTTGAATGAAAGAGGATGTAAGGTTATGAACAAAAATGTATATATAGAAAATAGAAAAAGGTTTATGAACACTATAGAAGACAATTCAGTCATAGTGTTATTTGCAGGAAAGTCACGTCCAAAGACAGGAGATGAAGTATATCAATTCACTCCTGATAGAAACTTTTATTACTTAACAGGAATACAAGAAGAAGGGCACATAGTAGTATTATCAAAACTCAATAATTCAGTAAGTGAAAAGTTGTTTTTGACAGACTTAGATTTAGACAAGGAAATGTGGAGCGGAAAAACTCTAAGGGATACTGAAGGTCAAGAGATATCTGGCATAAAAGATACGGTTTATATGAAAGAATTCAATGATTATTTTAATAGAATAGTTAAGGGTAGTGAAGATATTAATTTATACCTAGATTTAGATAGAGAAGCATTTGAAGATGATGCATCTGTATCAAATTCATTCGCAAAAGAAATTATAAGTAAATACCCACATATTAACATAAAGAATTTAATAAGTAAAATAGCACCTCTTAGAATGGTTAAGTCTGATGAAGAAATAAAGGAAATGAGAAAAGCTATAGAAATAACAATTGAAGGTGTAAAAGCTTTAATGAAAAATGTGAAGGCTGGAATGAAGGAATATGAAATAGAATCATATTTTGACTTTGAATGCAAAACAAGAGGGGTTAAAGACTACGCTTTTAGAACAATAGCAGCAGCAGGAAAGAATGCAACTATTCTTCACTATGTTGATAATAATAGTGAATTAAAAGATGGGGATTTAATTTTATTTGATTTAGGAGCTCAATGGAATTTATATAATGGAGATATCACAAGAGCTTTCCCAATCAACGGAAAGTTTACTGAAAGACAAAAAGAAGTTTATGAAGCAGTTCTAAGAGTAAACAAGGCAGTAATTAATAAAATAAAACCAGGAGTTGATTCAAAGGAACTTGATGAATGGGCTAGAGGTTTAATTGCTGAAGAATGTATTAAACTAGGAATAATAAAGGAAAAGGAAGAAGTTAAAAAATATTACTGGCATAGAATAGGACATAGTTTAGGATTGGATACTCACGACTTGGGAATATTGGGTAGAGAATTCACTTTTAAAGAAGGTATGGTATTTACAGTTGAGCCAGGAATATATATAGGAGAAGAAGGCATCGGTATAAGAATAGAAGATGATATTTTAGTTACTAAAGATGGATGTGAAGTTTTAACTAAGGATATGATCAAGGAAATTAAGGATATTGAAGAATTCATGAAATAATAAATGTAAAAAATAACATATAAGCAATAAAGGCTAACATATGTACTTGTTATGTTAGCCTTTAGAATACATTTAAAGTATAAATATTTAAGGGGGGAAACCTATGAAAGTTTCAGAAAGAATACAGAAGTTAAGAGAATTAATGAAAAAGGAAAAAATAGATTATTATATAGTACCAAGTGATGATTTTCATCAAAGTGAGTATGTAGCTGAATGCTTTAAAGCAAGAGCATATATAACTGGCTTTACAGGCTCAGCAGGAACAGCCTTAATTGGGAAAGAAAAAGCAATTTTATGGACAGATGGAAGGTATTTTATACAAGCTAATCAGCAGTTGGAGGGTTCAGGTGTAGAACTTTTTAAAATGAGAATTCCAGGATGGCCAACTTTAGAAGAATGGCTAATGGATAATATAAAGGAAGGAGAAACTCTAGGCTTTGATGGAAGAGTAGTGCCATTAAACCAATATAAAGAGATTCTAAAGATAAAAGAAAAAAAGAATATAAACATATCTATGAGCAAGGATTTAATTCAAGAGATTTGGATAAATAAACCTGAAATGCCGAAGGAAAAGATTTTTATTCTTGATACAAAATACTGTGGAAAAACTGCTAATGAAAAGATTCAGGAAGTAAGAGCTGAGATGAAAAAGCTAGGTGGAAAGGCATATATTATAGCATCTTTAGATGATATAGCATGGCTTTTTAACATTAGAGGAAATGATGTTAAATATACACCAGTAATATTATCGTATGCACTGATTGATGAGAAACAAGCACGATTATATATAGATAAAGAAAAGGTATCAGCTTCTGATAAGGAAAGGTTATTAGCTGAAGGAATTGAATTAAAAGATTATGAGGACATATTTGGAGATATAATGGCGATAAAAGATAGCATTATATTAGATTCTGGTAAAGTAAGTGCCTTTATATATGAACAAATAAATAAAGATATTAATATAATAGAAGAATTAAATATAACCACAAAGTTAAAAGCTATAAAAAATGAAACAGAAATAAAAAGCTTAAAAAACTGCCAGCTTAAAGATGGAGTTGCAATGGTAAAATTCATAAAATGGATTAAAGAAAATGCAGGTAAAGAAGTTATCACAGAGCTTACTTTAAATGATAAACTATATGAATTTAGGAGCAAAGGTGATTTATTTATTGAAGAGAGCTTTGCTACAATTGCAGGATATAAAGAGCATGCTGCAATGATGCATTATTCAGCAACAGAAGAAAGTGCATATAAATTAGAAAGGCAGGGAATATTGTTAGTTGATAGCGGTGGACAATATTTAGATGGGACTACTGATATAACACGCAGCATCGTTTTAGGAGAAATAAGTGAACAAGAAAGAAGCGATTTTACATTAGTATTAAAGGCTCATATAAATTTGATGAAGGCTAAGTTTTTAAAAGGAACAACTGGATCAAATATAGACATATTAAGCAGAAGAGTTCTATGGGAAGAAGGAATAGATTATAAATGTGGAACTGGACATGGAGTAGGTTTTTGTTTAAGTGTTCATGAAGGACCACAAACTATAAGGCCAGTTCCTAACACAATAGAGCTTGAACCGGGAATGATACTAACCAATGAACCAGGAATATATAGAGAAGGTAGTCATGGAATACGAACAGAAAACATCATGCTAGTTGTGGAAGATGAAAAAAGTGATGAGTTTGGTGGATTTTATAGATTTGAAACTATGTCATATTGTCCAATAGATTTAGATGGAATAGATAAAGAATTATTAACAGAAGATGAAAAAGAGTGGCTAAATAGTTATCATGAAGAAACTTATAATAAATTAAGTCCTTTCTTGAATTCTGAGGAAAAAGAATTTCTCAAAAATGCGACAAAAGCAATATAATAATGAGCTAGAAAATTATACTATTGCGTCTATTTAAAAGAAATAGTATAATGTAAATAATTTGAGAATTAACATGTATTTAGGGATTAATATAAAAAGTAAGCTTTTATGATTAAACTAAAAAAATTTTATCCAACAGCTGCTAATTGTCAATTGTTAACTATATAAAAATGCAATGAAAAGAAGAGTAATAAAAGGAGCATTCTATAAGAGAGCTAAGAAATGCTGAAAGTTAGCGTTTGTGAATTTTATGAAGATGGTCTTAGAGCATGTTTTTTGAGCCGAGGTATTTGGTTAGGAAAATACGGGAGCAACCGTTATATTGCAAGGTGATGATGGTCACCTACTGAGTTACTCGTTGTGAAATGAGTAAGAAATAGAGTGGTAACACGTATAATGCGTCTCTATATAGGTTTTAATATACCTATATAGAGACTTTTTAATTATATAAATAAAATCACAATGAGAGATTTAAAAAATAAATAAGTTTTCATTGTTTAAAATAAGGAGGAACACAAATAATGTGTAAAGATTGTAAAAAAACATTTTATATTAGTACGCCAATTTATTACCCATCAACTAAGCTTCATATAGGAAATACTTATACTACCGTAGCTGCTGATGCCTTATCTAGATTTAAGAGATTAACTGGATATGATGTAATGTTCTTAACTGGTACAGATGAACATGGCCAAAAAATTCAAAGAATAGCTGAAGAAAAAGGAATTACACCTAAGCAGCATGTAGATGAAGTTGTTGCTGGAATTAAAGATCTTTGGAGCATGATGAATATAAGCTATGATAAATTTATAAGAACTACTGATGATTATCATATTAAAGCAGTTCAAGATATATTTAAGAAATTATATGATCAAGGAGATATTTATAAGAGTTCTTATGAAGGATGGTATTGTACACCTTGTGAATCATTTTGGACTGACACTCAATTAGTAAATGGTAATTGTCCAGACTGTGGAAGACCAGTTGAAAAATCGAAGGAAGAGGCATATTTCTTTAAGATGAGTAAATATGCTGATAGATTAATAAAACACATTGAAGAGCATCCAGAGTTTATCCAACCAGAATCAAGAAAAAATGAAATGTTAAATAATTTCTTAAGACCAGGACTTCAAGATCTTTGTGTATCAAGAACAAGTTTTAACTGGGGAGTACCAGTAACTTTTGATGAAAGCCATGTTGTTTATGTTTGGATTGATGCTTTATCAAACTATATAACTGCTCTTGGATATGGTCAAGATAATAAAGAATTATATGAAAAGTATTGGCCTGCAGATGTGCATTTAATAGGAAAAGATATCTTAAGGTTCCATACTATTTATTGGCCAATTATGTTAATGGCTTTAGACTTACCACTACCAAAACAAGTATTTGGCCATGGATGGTTACTTGTTGATGGTGGAAAGATGTCAAAATCTAAAGGAAATGTAGTTGATCCAGTTGTACTTGTAAATGAATTTGGGGTAGATCCTGTAAGATACTATTTATTAAAAGAAATCCCATTTGGAGCAGATGGCTTATTTAATAATGAAATATTTATAAAGAAGATAAATTCAGATCTTTGCAATGATTTAGGTAATCTTTTATCAAGAACTGTTGCAATGATTGAAAAATACTTTGGTGGAGAAATACCAGCACAAAGTGAAAAGGAAGCTATTGATGATGAACTAATAGATTTAGCATTAGCAGCACCAGGAAAGATTGAAGAAGCTATAAATGAACTTAATATACCACAAGCATTAGAACATGTTTTTGAATTAATAGGAAGAGCTAATAAGTATATAGATGAAACAACTCCATGGATATTGGCTAAAGATGACAGTAAAAAAGCTAGACTTGGAACAGTACTTTATAACTTAACTGAAAGTCTTAGATTTGCATCTGTAATGATTTCATCATTTTTACCAGATACAGCTAGGAAGATAAATGAACAAATTAATACTTCAGAAATATCATGGGAATCATTAAAATCATTTAATGGAACAAAAGCAGGAACAAAGGTGGTTAAAGCTGAAAACTTATTTCCTAGAATAGATGTTGATAAAAAGCTTGCTGAATTAGAAGCTTTAAGAGCAGCAGCGCAGCCAGCTAAGAGAGAGATTACTCCAATAAAAGAAGAAATAACAATTGAAGATTTCGAAAAGATTGATTTAAGAGTTGTAAAAGTATTAGCGTGTGAACCAATAAAAGGTGCTAAGAAATTACTAAAATTAAAAGTTGATTTAGGCAACGAAGAAAGACAGGTGGTTTCAGGAATAGCAGCTCACTACAAGCCAGAAGAATTAGTTGGGAAAAACGTTGTATTAGTTGCTAATTTAAAACCTGTAAAGCTTAGAGGAGAATTGTCTCAAGGAATGATTTTATGTGCTGCAAGTGATGATGACAGTATATTAAAAATAGTAGATCCTGGTGACCTTGATACTGGAAGTATAGTAAGATAGACAGATAAGTGAAAGCCCAAAAGTGATGCTCCAAATCTTGTATTTGGCTAGCAGAACTTTCTCTGTGAGCACCTATGATTTGGTTCTTTAAACTTAGTTAAATCACTTATGAATTAACATCATATAAAAATGATTTTATGATGATTGCTTATTCTATGAGTACTCATCTGATATTAGGAAGATGAGTTTTATACAAAAAAATGAACGTCTCATTTAGGGGAATGAGACGTTCTTTAACCATAAAAACAAATGGTTAAAAGGGGTAAATAATAATGCTTTACTACTTTACAATTTAAATTTTACGATAAAAATATGTCAGTTACGTGTCAAAAAACAAATTTATAAAAATAGATATGAAAAAACATCATAAGATTTAATTATTAAGTATTAATAGTAGTAGTATTATAAAAATTAGATAATATTCAGTCAAGTTATTAGAAAACATTTACAAAAATTTATTGACATTGAATTAATAAAGTTTTATACTTTAGTTAACCGGGTAAGTAAACCGGTTAACTAAAAAGGGGTGAGATTATGAATAAAGTTTGTATTCTTGGTAGTATTAATATGGATATGGTTATTTCAATAAATAAGATGCCATTGATTGGAGAAACAATTTTTAGTGATGATTTTAAATTGGCACATGGTGGGAAAGGTGCTAATCAAGCAGTTGCATCTAAGAGATTGGGTGCAGATGTATATATGATAAGTAAAGTTGGCCAAGATGCTTATGGAAATCAAATTGTAAATAGCCTACAAGAGGAAAATATAAATGTTACTAATGTATTTAGAGATAATTCCAAGCCAACAGGTACAGCCATAATAACAGTAGATAATGATGGCAACAATTCAATAATAGTTGTACCAGGTGCAAATATGAATCTTAATTTAGAAGAAATAGACAAATGTAAAGAGGTTATAGCCAATAGCGATATAATTGTAGCACAATTTGAAACGCCAATTGAAGTAACTATAGAAGCTTTTAAATTTGCAAGGGAAAATGAGGTTATTACAATTTTAAATCCAGCTCCAGCCAAAAAAATTCCGGATGAATTACTTAAGTACACAGATATTATAGTACCTAATGAGACAGAAGCTACAACGCTTACAGGAGTGAACGTTCAGGATTTAGAAAGTGCCAAACAAGCTGCAAATATTTTTTTAGACAAGAATGTTAAATACGTGATAATTACACTAGGAAATAAGGGTGCTGCTCTAATATCAAAGAAAAATGGAATACTAATTCCTGCTTATAAAGTTAATGTAGTAGATAGCACAGCAGCAGGAGACTCATTTATAGGTGCAATAAGCACTAAATTAAGAAAAGATAATTTTGATATTAAATCATTAGAAGAAGCAGTCAAATTTGCCAACAAAGTTTCGGCTATAACAGTTCAAAGAGAAGGAGCACAGCCGTCTATACCATTCTTAAAAGAAATTAGTTCTATTTATAAGGAGAAATAAAAATGAAAAAAATTGGAATTTTAAACGGAGAAATATCTGGTGTGGTTTCAAGAATGGGGCATAAGGATTTAATTGCGATAGGGGATTGTGGATTGCCAATACCGGATAGTACCAAAAGAATCGACATAGCATTATCAAAAGATATCCCTAGTTTTATTGATACATTGAAGAATGTTTTATTAGAACTTCAAGTGGAAGAAGTTATTTTAGCTGCAGAGACAGAAAAAAATAATCCTAAGATTTTTAAGGAAATAAAAAGGCAAATTAATAATGTGAAATTTACGTTTATATCACATGAAGAACTAAAGATAATGTTAAATGATTGTAAGGCTGTAATTAGAACAGGAGAGCAAACTCCTTACGCCAATGTAATTCTTAGATCTGGAGTGATATTTTAAGGAGGTATAATTATGGAGAAAGCTCCTTTCCTAGAAATGAAAGGTATATCAAAGAGTTTTCCTGGAGTAAAAGCACTTGAAAACATAAATTTAAGTTTATATAAAGGAGAAGTGCTAGCTCTTTTGGGAGAAAATGGTGCGGGAAAATCTACATTAATGAAGATTTTAAGTGGTGTTTATCAAAAGGATGAAGGTAAGATATTTGTAGAAGGTTCAGAAGCAGATATAAAGAGTGTAAAGGAAGCTGAAAATCTAGGCATTTCAATAATACATCAAGAACTAAGTGTTCTACCTAATTTAACTGTTGCAGAAAATTTATTTTTAGGGAATGAAAAAATAAGTAAATTAACTAAGAGGTTAGATAAAAAAACAATGAATAGTATGTGCAGAGAGCATTTAAAACAAATAGGATGTAATGTTGAGCCTGATGAGTATGTTAGAAATATAAGTGTAGGAGAAATGCAAATGCTAGAAATAGTAAAAGCAATTTCTAAAAATTCAAATGTAATAGTTATGGACGAACCTACAACAGCATTAACAGATACGGAAACAAATAATCTTTTTAAAGTTGTTAAAATGCTTAAGAGTAAGAGGATAGCAATAATATATATATCACATAGATTAGATGAGATTTTCACTATTTGTGATAGGATAAATGTTTTGAGGGATGGAAAATATGTTGGCGAGGTTAAAGTAAACGATGTCACAAAGGAAGACCTAATAACTATGATGGTAGGAAGGAAAATGGAAGAACAATATCCATATGAAGAACCAACAAATATAAAACCTATATTAAAATTAAAAGATGTTTGTTTAGATGGTGTTTTAAAATCAATAAATTTAGAGATAAGAGCTGGAGAAATTTTAGGAATGTCTGGGCTTATGGGTGCTGGCAGAACAGAAGTGGCGAAGGTCATATTTGGAGAATACAAAAAGAGTAGTGGAACTATTGAGATGGATGGGAAAGTAGTAGATATTAATTGTCCTAAAGATGCAATAAATAAAGGAATAGCATATTTATCAGAAAATAGAAAAGAAGAAGGACTTATATTATCACTATCTGTGAGAGAAAATATGACATTATCTTCATTAAGAAAATTTGAAAATAAGGTTTTTCGTATAAGTAAAACAGATGAAAGAAACAAAGTTAATGAGTATATAAGAAAATTACTAATTAAAACGCCTACTCAAAATCAATTAATAAAGAATTTAAGTGGAGGAAATCAGCAAAAAGTTATTATATCCAAATGGCTTATAGAAGCACCTAAAGTTTTAATAATAGATGAGCCAACGAAAGGTATAGATGTAGGTGCTAAAAAAGAAATTTATGATGTATTAAATGCATTAAAAGCTGAAGGAAAGGCAATAGTTATGATTTCTTCAGATATGCCAGAGGTACTCGGAATATCTGATAGAGTAGTAGTAATGCATGAAGGTAAGATAACTGGTGAGTTAAATAGAGATGAGGCCACACAAGAAAGCATAATGAAGTTAGCAATTGGAGAATAAATGGGAATCTAGTTTTTTATGGGGGAGAGTTTGGAATGAATAATATAAAACAAAATTTATTTAAATACAAATCTATTGCAGCGTTGATTATATTATGTGCAGTTATTAGTATAGTTTCGCCAAGGTTTTTAGGAATAGCTAATTTAAGAAACTTATTTACTCAGATTTCCGTAAATGGAGTTATATCGTTAGGAATGACGTTTGTAATACTTACAGGTGGAATTGATTTGTCAGTAGGCTCAGTCGTTGCAATATC
Source organism: Bacillota bacterium (assembly GCA_023435985.1). Lineage (GTDB taxonomy): Bacteria > Bacillota > Clostridia > Clostridiales > Clostridiaceae > Clostridium. The sequence goes on from JAEZKY010000145.1 coordinate 10,374, forward strand.
AGGTGCGGTAGCAGCTGCAACTATACAATCTACAGGAAGTATAATATTAGGGGGATTATCAGCACTGTTTACAGGTATTTCTGTAGGATTTATTAATGGACTTGTTGTGGCAAGGGGAAAGATACAAGCCTTTGTAGCTACTTTAGCGACACAAACTGTGTTTAGAGGGGTTACTTATGTATTTACAGGTGGAAATCATATATCAGGATTATCTGATGATTTTATTAAAATAACAAATAGTAGAATACTAGGAATACCTGTTCCAGTAATTATGACAATAATTGTCTTTGTAATTTGTGCATATATTTTGACACAAACTAGATATGGCAGATATGTATATGCAGTTGGAGGAAATGAAGATTCAGCAAGACTTTCAGGGATAAGTGTTAATAATATTAAGATTTGGGTGTATATAATATCAGGCATTACGGCAGCAATAGCAGGAATTATTGTTACTAGCAGAATAGGATCAGCAGCACCGACAGCAGGGAATGGATATGAATTAGATGCAATAGCTGCAATAGTTATTGGAGGCACGAATCTAGTTGGTGGAGAGGGAAATATTGTTGGAACAATAATAGGTGTATTAATTATTGGAGTTTTGAGTAACGGTTTAAATCTTATGGACGTTTCAGCATTTTATCAAACAATAGTAAAAGGATTAGTAATACTATTAGCTGTTTTAATTGATAAAAAAAAGTTAGCTAGTAAGTAACACAAATAAGCAGGATATTACTAGTTAATTCTAGAGGCATCGCCTAAAGATATAACTAATAATAATTAATAGATAAATTTAGGAGGATATTTTATGAGAAAAGTATTTAAACTAGTATCAATTGCAATTATAGCAACTATGGCAATGGGCGCTTTTGTAGGGTGTGAGTCTGATAGCAATAGCTCAGGTTCAGGTGGAAAATCTGAATCTAAAAAAATAGGCATGGTTGTTTCAACTTTGGACAATCCTTTCTTTGTGACATTAAAAACTGGTGCTGAAGCTAAAGCTAAGGAATTAGGATATGAATTAGTAGTTGTCGACTCTCAAAATGATTCATCAAAAGAGTTATCAAATGTTCAAGATTTATTGCAAAAAGGAATTAGTACTTTAATACTTAATCTTGTTGATAGTGATGCAGCCAAAAGTTCAGTTGTTCAAGCTAATAATGATAAAATTCCAGTTATAACTGTAGATAGACAGTCCAATGGTGGAGATGTAGTTTGTCATATAGCATCAGATAATGTAAAAGGTGGAGAGATGGCAGCAAATTTTATAAAAGAAAAACTCGGAGATAAAGGAAATATAGCAGAGCTTCAAGGAACAACAGGTACATCTGCAACACGTGATAGAGGACAAGGCTTCCATAATATAATCGATAAGGAGGCAAATCTAAAGGTCGTATCATCTCAACCAGCTGATTTTGATAGGCAAAAGGGATTAACAGTAACTGAAAATATGTTGCAATCAAATCCAGATATTCAAGCTATTTTTGCACAAAATGATGAGATGGCATTAGGTGCTGTTAAGGCTCTAGATACTTCAGGAAAAAAAGCTATAGTTGTTGGGTTTGATGGAGGCGATGATGCAAAAAAAGCTGTAGACGCAGGAGAAATGACTGCAACAATAGCACAACAACCAGACTTGATGGGAGGCATGGCCGTAGAATATGCTCAAAAGATATTAACTGGAGGAACTGCAGATAAAGAAGTTGGAGTTGATTTGAAATTATATGTAAAAGATAAATAATAGAATGAACAATTATTCAATGATAGGAATGGATTTAGTTAGAGATATAGCAGAAATATTTGCAGTACATGGAATAGAAACAGAAATAATAGCAGCAAGTGTAAGAAATCCAATTCATGTAATAGAGGTAGAAAAAGCTGAAGCAGATATAGCAACAGTACCTTATAACTTAGTAATGCAGAAATGCTAAAAGCAGTGAGAACAATAGTTGCAGTAGAAGCATTAACAAGCTTTGGATGGCATAAATATGTAGGACTTGATGGAGAAGTTATTTCTCTAGATACCTTTGGAGCTTGCTTCAGGTAAAGCAGAAGAATTATTTGAATTATTTGGTTTTACTGTAGATAATGTTGTTGAAAAGGTTATAGCTTTTGTCATATAATAAGTTAAAACTATTAGAAAGTAAATAGTATTTTATTTATTGGTTGTAGATAATTGATTATAAGAAAGTAAAATTATATAGTAGAAAGGCCATATGAAAAGGAGAAGTATTTCTATTTTTATATGGCTTTTCTTACAGAGCAATTTTAGTGAAAGTTTATATATAATCGAAGTAAAATGATAGTTACTATTTATAAGTATTAGATTAATATATAATTAAGTTAAAAGGATATTGAGATTATACAGTTTGTATTTTATGAAGGATTGAGGTAGCTAAAAATATGAAGAATGTAACAATGAAAGATATTGCAGAAATAGTCGGAGTTTCAAAAACTACGGTATCTATGGTTATTAACAAGAAGGATGACAATATAAGCGAAGAGACTAAAAAGAAAATCTATAGTGCTATAGAAGAAACGGGATATATTCCTAATAATATTGCGAGAGGGTTAAATACAAAAAAGTCTGGAAGCATCGCAATAATTATTCCAGATATATCAAATCCGTTTTTTTCAGAGCTGGCAAGAGCTATAGAAGATGTTGCAAATAAATTAGGATATAATGTGATTTTATGTAATTCCGATAATAATTCAAATAAAGAAAAGAAATATGTAGAACTTTTAATAAGCAAACTAATTGATGGAATAATTTTGATTCCAGGAGAGGACAGTAAAGATAGTGCTAATCTACTAAAATTAAATGGAATACCATTCGTATTTGTAGATAGGTATATTGATGGGTTTGAAGATTATCCAGGGATTTATTTTGAAAATAAAGAAGGTGTAAAATGCGGGATAGAGTATTTATATAGTAGAAACAAAAGAAACATAGCATTTGTATCTGGGCCAAAGAAAATAAATGTAAATAAAGAAAGAATCGATGGATATAAAGAAATTATGGCTAAATACGGAATTTATAATGAATCATTAATTTTTGAAAGCAGGTTTTCTTTAGAAGGCGGTATTGAAGTAACAGAGTATATAATGGATAAATGCAAATTTGTTGATGCTATCTTTTATTCTAATGATATAATGGCTATAGGTGGAATGAAGACACTTAAAAGAAGAGGATGCAAGGTACCTGAGGAAATTGCAATAATGGGTTTCGAT
>JAEZKY010000146.1 GCA_023435985.1 Bacillota bacterium
TTATATTAATATTCTGTTTCTTAAATACAAAAGAGCGTGTTCAAATTAATCATTCCAAAGAAGCAAAAATTAATTTTAAAGATATTTTTCTTCAATTAAGAATAAATCGTCCACTAGTTATTATATGTCTTTTCTTTATTCTTAATTTTGGTGTTAACTCAATCGTTAATTCTGTTGGAATTTATTATATCACTTATAATGTTGCAAGACCAGACTTGGTAAAGTGGTATGGTTTAATGGGAACTCTGCCTGCACTAGTACTTATGCCTTTAATGCCACTCATGAATAAACTGATGGGCAAGAAAAAATTACTATTTACTGCCTTATCTATGAAGGCAATTGGATTAATAGCTTTATTTTTAATTCCTTCATCAATGGTTCCCCTTATATTTACAGCACGATTAATTGCGGCACTAGGTACCATCACTGCAGGCGGTTTCGTATGGGCACTAATCCCTGAAACCATCGATTATGGTGAATATAAAACAGGTAAACGTACAAGTGGTATCATCTATGCATTAGTTGGATTCTTCTTCAAGTTTGGTATGGCAATCGGAGGAATTGTCCCAGGTTTAATTTTATCTAAATATGGTTATGTTGCTAATCAGGTTCAAACTGCAACAGCATTACATGGTATTTTGATGACATTGACCTTAATCCCGGCAATATTTGTAATCATTGAGCTTGGTGCAATATTCTTCTACAACTTAGATGAAAAAGAACATAAGAGAGTACTTAATGAATTAAATGCAAGAATGTAATTTTATTTAATCAATAAGACTATATTGCTTGATAAGCAATACAAAAGGCTAAGCATTTTAAGAGTAAATCTTAATGTTTAGCCTTTCTCTTATATGTAAACATAGTCATTGATTATATTTGAACTAGATTATTTTATAAATAAGTAGAAATACTTCAAGGTTCATTAAATTAATTTGCTGTTTTATATAAAATCATATGGTTTATAGCAGGTTGTTTTCACGTTTTTCCTCATAAGCCTTTTTTCTTTCTTCATTAATAAGTTCTACAGCATTAGGAGCTTCATACCTTTTAATTTTAAAATCAACTAATTCTAGCTTTTCTTTTAGATTATCTATTTGTTTAACAATTTCTTTTCTATGCTCAACAAGCAAGTCTCTTCGAGAATCTATAGTTTCAGCACCTTCCATACATAAATCAATATATTCTTTAATATCTTTAATCTGCATTCCTGAGTTTTTCAGACAACAAATTACCATGAATAGGCCTAAGTCTGATTCAGTAAATTCTCTATTCCCTAATTTATTTCTTGCTACAAATGGTAAAAGCCCTTGCTTATCATAAAAACGAATTGTATATATGGAAAGTCCTAATATTTCTGATACATCTTTTATAGTGTAAGTCATTTTAAAATCCCCTTTAAAATTTATTAAAAAAAGCTTGCCCTAGACATAACTCTAGGGATTAACATGAGTATAAATCATAAGAAATTAATTTTCAAGAATTATAAATACTTAGCAAAATTAAAATTCACGAATAAAATAATCATTTGTGTTTTAAAGTATACCTAAAGATATATGAACATAATTTCTAAATGATTAATAATATTTAAAGGAGAGTTTTTTATGAGTAAAAACAGTAAAGTTGCGTTAGTTACAGGTGGAAGTCGTGGAATTGGCAGAAATTCTGCAATATCATTATCTAAAAAGGGAATAGATGTGATTATAACTTACAATAATCAAAAGGAAAAAGCAGATGAAGTTGTAAAAGAAATTGAAGCAAATGGTGGTAAAGCTGCTGCTATTCAGCTTAATGTAGGTGATGTATCTTCCTTTGATTCCTTTGTATCTAAATTGTCACATGTTTTAAAAGATAAATGGAATCAAGAGTATTTTAATTTTTTAATTAATAATGCTGGAATCTCAAATCATACGCCTATTTCAAATGTTACAGAGGAAGAATTTGATAAAATATTTAATGTACACTTTAAAGGAGTTTTCTTTTTGACACAAAAGCTAATTCCCCTTATTGCTGATGAAGGTAGAATTATAAATACCTCCACAATGTTAACTCGCTCTACATCTCCAGGTTCTGGACTTTATGCTTCTGCGAAAGGTGCCGTAGAAGTTTTTACTAGATATCTAGCTAAGGAATTAGGACCAAGAAAAATAAGAGCAAACACTATAGCTCCAGGAGCTGTTGATACTGAATTTAGTAAAGATACTTATATCAAAAATCCAGGTCTTAAAGATATGATTGCTTCTTATACTGCACTTGGAAGAATGGGTGAAGCTTCTGATATTGGACCTGTCGTTGCAAGCCTATGTACAGATGAAATGGGTTGGGTCAATGGCCAATGTATTGGAGTATTTGGATCAGTTCTATAATTAAAAGCTATTATTATTTATAAAATCCTTGTAATAAGTTAAATTTGAGTGATTTTGATCAAATTTTATTAAAAATAATAAACACAGAGCGTCTTAGCTAAAGAATAAGATCTTGATTTTTTATAAATGCTTACATTTTATTGATGTTTATGAAAAATCAAGATCTTCTATATTATACAATCAAGATAAATTATTGAAATAGAGGTGATAGAAATAAAATTATTGATAGAGTAATGATAAATATGACAGTAAACCAAGATATAATATTTTGAGTTTTGTTATTAACATATTTACCCATTATGCGTTTATCATTAATTAAAATTATCATAAAAGTTAATATTATTGGAGATAATATTCCAGCTATCTGCTGACTAATAAGTATAATTTGAATAAGTGATATTCCAGGAATAAGTATAAATAATGCTCCAAGAAGAATTATACCAGTATATATTCCAAAGAAAGCAGGTGCTTCTTTATAGTGATTATCAACGCCGCTTTCCCAGCCAAAGGCTTCACATATTGCATAAGATGTAGAAAGTGGGATAACTGCTGTAGCAAGTACTGAAGCACCAAAAAGTCCGGCACCAAAAAGTATAAATGCCGCTTTACCAGCTAATGGTTGTAAGGCAATAGCTGCTTCTTCTGCACTAGTTATTGTTATACCTGCTTTATAAAGAGTTACAGCAGTGCAGATAATTATAAAAAACGCTACTGCATTCCCCCAAAATGCACCTAAATAGACATCAAGTTTTTCGTATTTATAATCAGATAAGCTTATTTTTTTATCTACTATTGATGATTGTAAATAAAACTGCATATAAGGAGTAATTGTAGTACCGATCATTCCTATAAACGTAAGAAGAAAACCTGAGTTTAATTCAAGGGTAGGAGTAGCCATTGATTTAAATACATTACCCCAATCTGGTCCAGTTAAAAATGCTGATATGATATAGGTAAAAAATACAAAAGTAAAAAGTAAAAAAATGTTCTCCACTTTCTTATAAGAGCCTTTAGTAACAAGAATCCAAATTAGTATAGAAACTATAGGAATTGATAGATATTTACTTATGCCGAATAATTCTAAGCTTGCTGCTATTCCGGCGAAATCTCCAAATACAACTCCCATATTTGCAATTAATAAAATAGCCATTGCAAAGAAAGTAAGTTTAACTCCAAACTTCTCTCTAATTAAATCTGATAGGCCTTTGCCAGTTACTACTGCCATTCTTGCATTCATTTCTTGAATTACTCCAAGACTAAAGGTAATTAAAAGTAATCCCCATAACATTTTATATCCATAGGATGCACCAACTGAAGCGTATGTTGTAATACCACCAGCATCATTACCAGCATTTACAGTAATTAGTCCTGGGCCAATAATAGTCATAATAAAAAGTATTTTTTTAAATCTATTAGATAATGATTTTTTCATAGTGCAACCCTCCTTAAGTGTGAATGTTCATGGATACTATCATTTAGTGATACTATACCGACCAAATTATTATCTTCGTCGATAACAGGAATACATACAAGATTATATTTATGCATTATGCTGATTGCATCATCTATTTCATCTGTATCTCTTAAACTTTCAGGTCTAGTAGTCATAATATTATAAAGTTTAGTATTTCTATCTGCGGTAATAAGTGAAAATAGAGAAATAACTCCAATAAGATTATCTTTATCATTTGTAATATATATGTAATAACTTTCATCTTCGTTAGGAGAATTAATTTGAATCCATTCAAAAACTTCATTTACAGTTATATCAGGCAAGAAAGTTAGGAAATCCTTTGACATAATACTTCCCACTGTTTCTTTTTCATATTCCATGAGCTCTCTAATTTCGTCTTGGCTTTCTTCATCCATGTTAGTTAATAGTTTTTCAACTCTATCTTCATCCATTTCTTCCAAAATATCAGCTATTTCATCCGATGGCATACTTTCAAATATATCAGAAGCTTTTTCGTCAGACACAGATTTTAACAAATTTAATTGAACATCAGTGTCGATTTCTTCTAGAACCTCAGCAGCTTTTTGATTATTTAAACTTTGGAATAATATATCTCTACTTTTATTATCAAGATCTTCAATTATATCAGCTATATCTGCAGCGTGTAATGTCTCAATCCTATTTGCAGGCATTTGAAGCTGTAAATTACTAACACCAGTAGATAATGTTTGAACATCATCCCAAATTATTAGCTTATTTCTTAACCTGTATTTAAAGGTTTCTGTCAATATAATGAATGGATACTCGACTCCTAGTCTTCTAAGTAACCCTCTAGTGCCTATGTCAACAGCTACAAGATTCCACTTGGAATTTATTTTTCCAAGTCTTACATCGTTAACTCTTTCTACTTTCCTTCCGTTTATATCAACTATCTGTTTGTCTAAAAAGTCTCTCACTAAAAAAATATCTTCTTCATTAGGAAACTTTGTTATAAGATTATTGCTATTAATTTTAATATAATATTTTTCTTTTTTATCTCTGTATATTTCCAATGCTTCAGCAGACAAATAAAAAGATTTTTTCCAATTTGTGATCTGTATATATAATGCAGTAGGTTTTTCGTGACTGAAATCAAAGATAAGATCATTTAATTTACCAATTATTTGTCCTGAAATATTATGAATTTCTTTATGCATAATTTTACTTAAAAATAAATTTGTTACCTTTTCCATATGGTTCACCCTTTCAAATTAGGGCATAAAAAGTGTGTATCCAATTAATGCCCTGAAATTAGTATTACTTGAACTTAAATAAAAATGTATAATATAATGATCCGTTTCACAGTCATCCATTGGATAACACCTCCTTTAAATAATAAAATAAGCCCCATCACTCAAAGTGAAGGGGCTAAAATTGCACCACGATATAAATATACAAGGCATGTAACCAAAGTATATTTGCTAATATCCATCTCCACTCGTTGAGTTTTAGCACTATATAGCATAGAAAACCATATGGTTTTCGGCTACATTAAGTAGAACCTTAATCCGGTAATACCTGTTGACCCATTGGCGTCTCTCGACGTTTCGGGGCAGCAGCGTGTATCTATATAGGAGCCTCACCTAACAAAGTTATTATTTTCGTTTTCATTTTACTACCTCGGAAATAGTACGTCAATAGCAAATATGATAAATGACAGTTAAATTATTTGAGTCGTATGCTAACAATATGAATTGTAGCTGCAATTATTTGAAAAATTATTCCGATTATGCATACACCGGTCCAGCTAAACAATCCCCAGAAAAGTGTTCCAAGTAATGAACCTAATGCGCCACCACAAAAGTAGAAGGCCATGTACACAGCATTATTCCTACTACGGGCTGTGGCATCTAATGTATTAATACGAGTTTGATTTGAAATTTGCCCAGCTTGAATGCCTAAGTCTAATAATATCACGCCAATAATGAGTCCAAACATTTGATATCCAAAAAACAAAAAAACAATATAAGATAAAGAGGAGATTATGATAGCTATAGTTAAGGTAAATTGAGGACTTTTTTTATCTGCGATTTTTCCTACGATAGAAGCAACTAAAGCTCCTATAATACCTACCAATCCGAATAGCCCAGCAACTTGAGGCCCTAGATTGTAAAAAGGAGACTTTAGTAAAAAAGAGAGCGCAGTCCAGAAGGCACTGAAAGTAGCAAACATCATTGCACCAATTAATGAGGCCTCCTTTAAAATTAACTGATTTCTCAGTAATCCAACTAAAGATTTAAGTAGTTTTTCGTAATTCATCACAGTATCTGGAACAGATCTTGGAAGCCAAGAATTGAATATTGGGATTAATAATATCATCATTCCGGCAGCTATTCGATAAACAGCCTGCCATCCTAAAGCTGATCCTATAATGCCGCTAAACATGCGGGATAGTAGAATACCAATTAGTAATCCGCTCATGACTTTTCCAATTACTTGGCCTCTCTCGGCTGGTTTTGTTAGATGTGCTGCTAATGTTACAATTAACATTGGGGTAATTGAAGTTAGCCCAACCAGCAAGGAGCTGATTAATAACCACCATATGTTTGAAGCAAATGAATGCACAAGTAGTGCTATCGCTGAACAAGATAACATCGAAATGATTAAGCTGCGGTGTTCTCTGATATCTCCTAGTGGAACTAGAAAAACTAGTCCTAGTGCATAGCCAATTTGAATCAGCATAGCAGAAGCTCCAATTAAGGTTGATGATACATTGAAAAATCTAGAAAACTCTTCTAATAAAGGTTGGGAATAATAGAGATTGGCTGCGGTAATTCCACTAGCTATTGACATTAGTATAATTAAAAAACGATTCATTTCAAAGTGTTTAGATGCAGTTATATTTATGTGTTGATTCATAAAGATCAATTCTCCAATCATATTTCGTATTACTTTAACGTAAACGTTAAGTTGCGTTTGAAAAAATACCGTTTAATTTACGGTAACTTATTTTACTTCTTCATTTCAGTATTTTTAATAATTAATTCTAGCTTAGCGATATTTGCTTTGCTCTCTATCTTAAATGCATTTAATTCTTTTATTTTCTCTTCGGCTGTTGCGATATGATTCTTCAAAATCTCGATTACTTGACGCTTGCCTTCTAGAAGCTGTCCGTCAGTAAAATACAAATCAATTACTTGACTGATTTCTTCTAAAGTAAGTCCTAGGTCTTTTAACATCTGGATTTTTTTTAAGCGTTCAATATCGTCATTATTAAACAATCGAAGTTGTCCAGAAGATCTGTTATCTCTAATACCTAATAACCCAAGCTCTTCATAATATCGGATTGTTCGAGTTGTTAAGTTGGTAAGTTTAGCGATTTCGCCAATTTTATAGTTCATATGATTCACTCCTACATTTAACGTTAACGTTAAGTGAATATTAGCATTTAATTTTTTTCTTGTCAAATATTTAAATATAAATGAATTAAAAGACTGGAGCACTGATAGAAGTTGTAAATGTGAGCTTGTTACATTTACAACTTTCCATCAAAAATTTCATAAGTTTTGTGGAACAAAAATATATATGATCTTGGTAAGTTACCACATAAATTTAAAGTTTGGCATATATATTTTTAAAGCGGTTTCATTTACTCTAAAAAGTCTTTTCTTGTTGGTGTAAATACATCTAATACTTCAGAACCTTCTTCCAAAACAATGCATCCATGAGGAACATTTGAAGGAAAAAGTATAGAATCTCCAGCAGTTACTATAGTTTCTTCGCCATCTATTATAAATTTCAACTTACCCTTTAATACGTATGTAAATTGATCATGAGGATGTGTGTGGGGAACAACTGAAGTGGTTGTTTTATCAAACATAACTCTTGCACCTAGTAAATTTTCTCCATTTGCCAAAATTTTTCTCTTTGTATTATCATCTGGGAATTGCATAACTGCATTTTCATTTTTTATAATCATAAAAGCATCTCCTTAATAAAACCATTTATATAAATTATACTACATTTCTGTTTTGAATTTACACTAGGTATTTTAAACTAATTAGACATACATAGCTTTTTTATTTTACTTAAAATGAATTTACAGAGGATATTTTTGTAGTTTTGTGTATAAATTTGATCATTACTGGAATATATGGTAAAATATATAAGAGATTTATTGAAATAATATATAGAAAAGGGGTAATTAAAATGAAAAAGTACTTAAAAAAGATTACATTTTTAGTGATTATGTGCATGTTCACATCTGCAATATTTTTACTACATAGCAATGTGGCAAAGGCAGATAGTGGAACTTATTATGTGTCGTCAACTAATGGTAATGACAATAATAATGGTTCTATTGATTCACCATGGAAGACAATTCAAAAGGCTGCCAATACCGTTAAAGCTGGAGATACAGTGGTTGTAAGAGGAGGAACTTACAAAGAAAAAGTAACTATGAAAACTTCAGGCGCAGCAAATGCGTATATTACATTTAAAAATTATGAAGGGGAAACACCAATAATAGATGGTACTGGTCAAAAAGCTTCTAGTGATGATTTAGCTAATGCATTAATTCTTATAAATGATAAAAGTTACATAAATGTAGTAGGTTTTGATATTACAAATTATGTAGTAACTAATGAATATGTTCCAGCTGGAATTAGAGTTACAGGTGCCTCAAAAAATGTGGAAATAAGAAATTGCAAAGTTTATGGGATAAAAACTACGTATTCTGGATCTAATGAAAATAGAAATGCACACGCCATAGCGATTTATGGAACAAATGGAAATAGCTCTTTAGATGGCTTAGTAATAGATAATTGTGAAGTATATAATTGTGTACTTGGTCAAAGTGAAAGTATAGTGTTAAATGGAAATGTTACAAATTTTGAGGTTACAAATAATAAGGTACATGATAATGATAATATTGGTATAGACTTTATAGGTTATGAAGGTACAGCCTCATCAAATGATTATGCACGTAATGGAAAATGTTCTGGTAACCAAGTGTGGAACATTAGCAGTACAAAAAACAAAACATACAGTGATGCATGTGCAGATGGTATATATGTTGATGGTGGCGCATCAATAGTAATAGAAAATAATAAAGTTTGGGCTTCTGATATAGGTATTGAAACAGCAAGTGAACATAAAAATAAGGCAACAGACAATGTTATTGTACGTAATAATCTTGTTTACAATTGTGGACTTTATGGTATATCTATGGGTGGTTCAGGAGATACAAACGGTAAAGCTACAAATATAAAAATTTATAATAATACAGCATATAATAATGATGTAAATATGAATATACAAAAGAATTGCCAATATAATTCAAATGTTATAAAAAATAATATTTTTTATAAAGGAACAGCATATGAAGGTACTAAAACCAATATAGCTATATCTAACAATATTACCAATGATCCTAAGTTTGTAAATTCCGGAGTTGACTTTCATTTACAAACAGGTTCATCAGCAATCAATGCTGGTATAAATGAAAGCGCTATTGGCTCAGAGGATTTAGACGGAAATACCCGTATACAAGGTGGAATAGTTGATTGTGGTTGCTATGAAAAACAATAAGATAGGTAAAAATAACTGATTATACTATATACTAATTGAGTATAGTAGAATTGAATATGTGTAATTATAGGAAGGATAGAAAAGTAGTTAATATTTGCTTTTCTTTCTTCCTATTATTTTTAAAGAATTTTAATAAATATTGTAGTACTATATATAAAATGAAAAGTTATATAAGGAATATACAAATTATATTATTAATGTACAATTGGACTATAGTTAAACTGATATAATAATGCTAAATTAAAGCTGCAGCTAATAAAAATAGAAATAATATAATTTAACGGGGTGGGAAGATTATATGATAGAAAATGATTTGAGTGAAATTTTAAAAAAGAGATTTGGCACAGAAATTAGTGAAGCAAGTAATGAAGAAATTTATTTAGCATTATTAGAATTAACTAAAGCAGTCATAAAGAAAAAGGACATAAATAAGGGGAAGAAAAAATTATATTATATTTCTGCTGAATTTTTAATTGGCAAATTATTATCTAATAATTTAATAAATTTAGGTCTATATGAAGAGGTTAAAGGTGCTTTAGCTAAGGGAGGAAAAGATTTATCTGAAATTGAAGAGTTTGAATTAGAGCCATCCTTAGGTAATGGTGGTCTTGGAAGATTAGCAGCCTGCTTCTTAGATTCAATTGCAACCTTGGGGTTAAATGGAGATGGAGTTGGACTAAATTATCATTTTGGATTATTTAAACAGATTTTTGAAGATTATAAACAAAAGGCAGTTAAAAATCCATGGATTACAGAGGAAAGCTGGTTAACCAAGTCTGATATAAAGTTTAATGTTCAATTTGGTGGTTTTACAGTAGCTTCAACTCTTTACAATATAGAGGTGACTGGATACGATAAGGCTTCAAATAAACTTCATTTATTTGATATAGATACAATAGATGAGACTTTAGTTAAAGATGGAATTAATTTTAATAAAGAAGATATTAAAAGGAATTTAACATTATTTTTATATCCAGATGATAGTGATGAAGCTGGACAGTTACTTAGAGTATATCAGCAATACTTTATGGTAAGCAATGCAGCTCAATTAATTTTACAGGAAGCTGAAGAAAATGGGCATGACATTCATAAGTTAAATGAACATGTTGTAGTTCAAATAAATGATACGCATCCTTCAATGATTATTCCGGAATTAATAAGATTATTAGGAGAAAAAGGAATAGCAATGTCAGAGGCTATTGAGATAGTTTCAAAAATATGTGCTTATACTAATCATACAATATTAGCTGAAGCTTTGGAAAAATGGCCAATATCTTATTTGCAAAAAGTTGCACCACAGCTACTACCTATTATTAGAGAATTAGATAATCAGATTAAGATGAAGTTTAAGGATGAAAAGGTAGAGATTATAGACAAAGATAATAAGATACACATGGCCCATATGGATATTCATTATGGATTTAGCGTAAATGGAGTTGCTGCATTACATACTGAAATCCTAAAAAATGAAGAATTAAAACCATTTTATGATATATATCCACAAAAATTTAATAACAAGACTAATGGTATAACTTTTAGAAGGTGGTTAATTCATTGCAATAATAAATTGGCTGATTATATTTCTAAACTTATTGGAGATGAGTACAAAAAGGATGCTTCTAAATTGGAAGAGTTAGGTAAGTTTATAAATGATAAAGCTGTTTTAAAAAGAATTGGGGAAATAAAAAAGGAAAACAAAATTGCATTAAAAAAATATTTAAAGGAAACACAAAATATTGAATTAGATGAGAATTCTATCTTTGATATTCAAATTAAAAGGCTTCATGAATACAAAAGGCAACAAATGAATGTACTTTATATTATATATAAATATTTAGATATAAAAAAAGGTAATACTCCAAAAAGTTCAATAACTATGATATTTGGAGCAAAAGCAGCACCTGCTTATATAATTGCGCAGGATATAATTCATACTATACTTTGTTTGCAGGAAATAGTGAATAATGACCTAGAAGTTAATAAGTATTTAAAAGTTATTATGGTAGAGAATTATAATGTAACAAAGGCTTCTAAATTAATACCAGCCTGTGATGTATCGGAACAAATCTCTCTTGCATCTAAGGAGGCATCTGGTACTGGAAATATGAAGTTTATGCTAAATGGAGCGCTAACTTTAGGAACCGAGGATGGAGCAAATGTTGAAATACATCAATTAGTTGGAGATGATAATATTTATATATTTGGTGAATGCTCCGAATCTGTAATTCAACACTACAAAAAGAAAGATTATATTCCTAAAAGATATTATGAAAAAACGTCAATTAAGAAAATAGTTGATTTTATAGTCAGTGACGAAATGCTAGAAGTTGGAGATAAAGAAAGTCTTACAAGACTTCATAAGGAATTAATAGATAAAGATTGGTTCATGGCTTTACTAGACATTGAAGATTATATAAAAACAAAAGATATTGTTTTTAAAGATTATGAAGATAGAGAAGGCTGGAATAAAAAAGTATTAATAAACATTAGTAAAGCAGGATTCTTTTCTTCAGACCGAGCAATTGATGAGTATAATAAAGATATTTGGAAGCTATAACAAACTAAACTTTTTATGTTGTTTCACTTGTTGCTTATCCCGAGTTTGCTTCAGTGATATGCATGAGTGGGAACGACTTACTAGCTAAAATATTATAAGTCTAATGGGACAAATATGTATGTAATTTCTGCAGGTCACAATATAAGGCTAAATTAAAAGTCTGGGATCTATAGATGTTTAATTTAGCCAAAGTTGCTATTTCTATACTCTGACGGTGAAAGCCCAGTAAAGGATTTAAAAACCTTGTGAAAATGACTTTGGTCGTGGAAGCCGAGAATTAAACTTATATCTAAAATACTGGTGGTAGTAGTTACAAGTAATACTTTAGCTCTATCTATTCTTATTTTCTTTGCATATTTCATAATTGTTATTCCCATGTGCTTTTTAAAACATTCAGATATATATCCTTCAGATAAATTTAGATCATTAGCTATTTTTTTCAAGGAAATCTGGCTTTCTATGTTAAGATGTAGATGCTTTAATATTCTATTTATAACAAAATTATCTTTTACTTCCATATCATTTATAAGCAAATTAATATAAGTATCTATCATTTTTACTTCAAGCTCTTGAAGTTCTTTTATGGTATTAATAGTTGGAATTAAAGTATAAAATTTATTATATATAGGATGAAGGTACTTTGTTAAAATACCATACTCAACTATTTCGCGGGTATACATGGCATTCCATATGATTAAGTCATTTCTTTTATCTTCAATTGATATTTCTTCAGAAATCTCTTCTACATGTTTTGCTGAAATTATTTTTAAGATTTGTGGTTTATCTCTAAGTTTAATCAAAAAAGATAGATCATTATTAAAGATGTTCATATCAGATATAAATGAATTATCCAAGGTATTTTCCTCCTAATATATAATTATCGAGTTTGAAATATACATTAAATATATACATATTATAGTAAATATATACAAGAGATATCAAGTGCATTAAGTATGATTAACGGAATTCTTTTATTTTTAGACAGTTAGCATTTGTCGTGGTAGAATAGAGAAAGAATACAATAAAAACTGCGACAGATGGTGAGCAAATGATAAAAGCAAAATTAGAGAAAAACAAAAGTGGAAAAATAATATTTAAATTGAAAATTGATGATACTGACAAAGAAAGTATTCTATTTAAGCGAGCACTTATGGAATCAAAGGTTATTAAAGGAAAGTCTAGGTATCAATATGAGGTTCCATTAAGATTTTTTGTCCCTATATGTAATAACATAGGCATGGAAAATATAGTGTTAGATAATAAAAGTATATTATCATATTTAGAATTTTCGGATTGTTATGATCAAAATTATTATACAGATATAAAAGCTACAGCAAAGTATATGAGAAAGTGGAGAGAAGAAGGATGTCCGGATATTTATAAAATTACTATAGATAAAGATGATTGCACGATAAAAAAGGAAGTTGCCTTTAAGAAGCATAAAATAATAATTAAGGCTCTTAATTTATAATTACAGTGAATGAAAACGGAGTACTCATAAAAATAATATGGGTACTCCGTTTTATAAAATATACATTAAATTAGTAACGATATATTATGCTTGCAATAATATTAGTGGTATCAAGGCAATTACTGGAGAAGATAAATTCATATATTGAACGTGAATTAACGTTGTTAATTACTAATAGATCATTAGTTCTAACGTTATAAAGCTTATTATCTATAGTACATTTAAAATTGCCATTTATTACGTAAAAGCACAGAGCTATCAAGTCTTTATTAAGGGAAGTTTTATGTTTAAACTTAAGTTGCTTTTTCGGGAAAATACTTAAATGAACTAGCTCGCCATTATAATTTTCTTTTGTCATCAAATTAAAAACAGAGGCTTTGCCATAGGTTTTGGTATCCCAATCTCCCATAAAACTATCTTGATCAAAAGGCTTGAGTAATTTTGAATATTTATTTTCATGTTCAAGGGTTATTTGGCCTTCGGTAACCATAAATTTACGCGAAACATTTGGAAGATTACTAAAAGTGGATTCAGTAATATCAATTTTAGCAACACCAAGTCTCCATAAAAAATTTCTGCTTGTATAATCAGAATTTGCTGGGTATGTTGTTAATTCCGTAGCCATACCACCGGACCAAAATGTTGGCTTATAACCTTCTTGTTTTATTAATTCAACATTGCAGTTCATAAAATTACTCTCCTCCTATTTGATAAATATTTTACATTCATTATATTAAAAAATATATGTATAATTGATGAAGTTAAGTACAATATAAAATATAATTAATATGTAACTAAATTATACAATAAAGTTGGAAGACAATTCATAAAAAATAAAAATTAAATACTATTATTTAAAAAATATAATCATAGGGGATAATGTTATGGATTATTTTAATGTTAAAAAGATATTGAGAAAAGAAATATTAAAAAAGCGCGAAAATATAGATATAGATAATAAGGAAAAAATGGACAAGGAGATAATAGAGAGATTTTGTGAAAGTAAGTATTATAAAAATGCCAAGCATATATTTATCTATATATCTTATGGTACAGAAATAAATACTAAAGGAATAATTAAAAAAGCTTTAAATGAAAATAAAAAAATTTATGTGCCAAGAACTGAATTTGACACTAGAACAATGGATGCAGTAGAAATTATATCATTTGATAACTTAATAGAAAGCTCGTATGGAATTTTGGAACCATCAAAGGAAGAACCAGAAATTAACCCAAATGAGCTTGATTTAATTGTAGTTCCTGGAGTAGCTTTTGATAGAAACGGCGGAAGAATGGGATATGGAGCTGGTTTTTATGATAGATATTTTAAGAAAATTCACAAAGAAGATGCAAAAAGAATTACTAAATTAGCGTTAGCTTATGATTTCCAAGTTGTTGATAAAGTACCAATGAATAAACAGGATATACCGGTAGATTACATTATAACAGAAAAAGAATTTATAGATTGAATATATGCAGTACAGTTTGTTGCAGGCTTTCCGGAGGGATAGATTATGGAATATAATGAGAGTAATTTTTTTTACCTGAAAAAAACTAATATGAGTAAGTATTATGATGAGCTAGTGAAAGCAGAATGCGTTTGTGAATATTTTCCGATAGTTACAAAGATAATAGTTAGAAAGGTGATGGAAGTCTTTTTAAAGGATATAGCGGAGAAAAGTAGTATAGATGCGGATGTATCCGTAGGGATTTTACTTAGTAATGTTAAATTAAGTTCTAATATTTCAGTACCAGAAAAAATTTATAACTATATTGAAACAGTGCTCTTTAGTGGCTATGAGAATTCATCACAGGGTAATAAAAATGGAATAATTTCAAAGCATCCAATAGAGATATTAGAAACAATGCATTATGTTCTATGCTGGTATCTAAGAAAAACAGTGCCAGAAATAATGATGTCATTTGAAGATTTGAGTTTTAAAGCACCAAATACTATAGAATATATGGAAAAAGAAGCTAGTAAAATTAAGGATGATATTTTATTAAAAAGCAATCAAATTAATGATTTAAGGCAGAAAATTATTGAGTCAGCTGGTAAAATTACTAATGTAGGCAAGATAAATAACATCATAATAAGAAAGAAAGAAGAAAAATCTAATTTGGAAAAGATGCAAACATTATTATTCAAAAAAATTATAATACAAAAGAATCATGTGGCAGAAGTAGAAAGTAATCATAAAAGTTATGTTAAAGCATGTGATAATTTGAAGAAAAAATGTGATGAGAGTCAGGAATTACTTTTTGAAAAAGAAAGTCAGCTTGTTAAGGTTGAGATTCAAAGGCAGGAGTTAAAAAACTCAATAAAAAAATTAGATTATGAAGATTATTCAATAAAAAAAATGGAGTTGGCTCTAGATCAAGAAATGGGGATATTAAGGGACACATATGATAACTTATCGAAATTAACAAATGAATATCAGGATATATTGGAAACTGTGGAGTTTTCATATGATAAAGAATTGCAAGAGATTTTGGGAGCTAAAAAAAATAATATAAAGGTTAAAATGAATTTTGAAGATGGGATATTCAATGAAAATATAATTAAGTGTACTCGAAATATAGCTGAAGCTAAGAGGAAAGTAATAATATTTAGGGAAATAGTAAATGAAAAAATCAATAGAGAAATTAAATATGAATTACTTTATAAGAGCTTTTTAAGATTAAATGGAAGAGAACTTAGAATCCTGTATACTATTCTTAATGTAACTGCTAATTTATTAAATAAGCCTAGAGAACTATTCGCAAAATCAAATGAAGATAAGATTTTAGAAAATGTAACTAAAAACTTAGAAGAGCTTAGAAATGTGGATGATGAGGAAATTAAACTAATTATATATTGTAAATTAATAAAATTGTCAAAATCGGCATTGGAGAATATTTTCAGCAAACGGCAATTTATAAGAAACTTGGATTCGGCGGTAGAGAAATCTTATGAGATTTTAATGAGTAAAAAAGACTTTGATGGAAAAATAAAACAGCTAGATTCAATTATTGAATATTATCTACAAAAGGTTATATTGCTTGCAAAAAGTAAAGGGAATAGTAAACAAATAAATGAAGAAATGATATCTAAGGTTTGTAATAAGATTTTAGAGTTGAGGCAGAGAACAGATAATATAGGAAAAATGTATTATGAGAAATTTAACTTAGATATTATGTCAGAAGCAGAGCTTAAGGCTAATATAGAAGGTCAGTTCTATACATTTTTATCAATAATGCTTAATTTAGGAGATATTAATTCATATAGAGATATTTCTTTAATTATATTTGAAGTTTATAACATGGTGAATCAAAGCTTCAACGAATATGATGGTAAAAATCCACTTGCAAGATTTTCAAATGAATATTTTATGGTTCTTTTATTTTTATCTGATGAAAATACTTTTCTGGCTCAAATGGATCAGGAAGAATTACTACCGTTATTAACTGTAGTAATAATGGCAGCAGATTTTTTCTCAGATAATGAAGAGGTCAATTTAAATAGTTATAATAAAATGATCTATATATGGAAGCAAAAACAGCAAAGATATAGTAGCATTTTCATAAAGAAGGAAGAAGAGGAAAGTGCTTTAGAATTGTTAATGCAAGAAAAGAAGAGATTGGAAGTAACTCAGAAGGATTTAATGAGAAATTATAATAATTTAGTTAAGAATTATGATAGTTATAAAGACGAATTTAAAAGGATTATAATGAATTCAGAAAAAAGAATTCTATTACCATCATATATAAATTACGAGGAGTTAAGAATAAGAAAAGAAAAGGCCGAAAATAATATAAACAGATCTAAGGATAAGCTTGGAACTTTAAAAAGCATAGTTTCACCAAGTATGTGGAAGGAACAGGCTAGTAGGTTTATCAATGAATCCAACATGGAGGAGGCCGAAAAACGCTTAATAGAGGAAGCGAAACAAAAACCATATTTTAAGAAAGAATATTTAGTATTCATAGAATTGGAAGAAAAAATTAAACAGGTAAATGGATTAATAGAGAGAAATAAAGGAGAACTTCAATATAAAGAATCTAAAATAGCTGACATTCAAACTAAAATTAATGAATTAAATAGGCTTCTTGCTACTATAAAAGAAGTGTATGTAGATATAGAAGAAGGATACTATTAAGTCATATTTTGGTGTATAATTAAAATGATTTTAATTAAATAGGAGGCTATATTATGAGGATTGAGACAAAATGTTTACATAAAGGGTACAAACCTAAGAATGGGGAACCTGTAGCATTGCCAATATATCAGAGTACAACTTATAGATATGATTCCACTGATAAAATTGGAGAATTGTTCGACTTAACTAGTGATGGTCATATGTATTCGCGTATTTCTAATCCAACGGTTGGGGCAGTTGAAGAAAAGATAGCAGAATTGGAAGGTGGAGTTGGAGCTCTTTGTACGACTTCTGGCCAGGCTGCAGCGTTAATAAGTATGCTAAATATATTAAGTGCTGGAGATCATATAGTAAGTGCGGCAACAATATATGGGGGAACAATTAATTTATTTGCCGTTACCCTTAAGAAATTCGGAATAGAGTGTACTTTTGTAGATGCAGATGCATCGGAAGAAGAAATACAAAAGGCATTTAAACATAATACAAAGGTAGTATATGGAGAAACTATTGCTAATCCTGCAATTGCTATATTTGATATAGAAAAGTTTGCAAACATTGCACATAAAAATAATGTTCCACTTATTGTGGATAATACATTTGCAACACCAATTCTTTGTAGACCAATAGAATTTGGAGCTGATATAGTTATTCACTCAACAACAAAGTATATGGATGGTCATGCAGTTCAAATTGGTGGAGTTATCATTGATAGCGGTAATTTCGATTGGACTAATGGTAAGTTTAAAGAATTTACAGAACCAGATGAATCGTATCATGGAATAGTATATACTAAACAGTTTGGAAAAGCTGCATATATAACAAAGGCAAGAGTTCAGCTTATGAGAGATTTAGGAGCATATCCATCTGCACAAGCAGCATTCCTTTTAAACCTAGGTCTTGAAACACTTCCAGTTAGAATTGAGAGACACTGTAAAAATGCAGAAATAGTAGCACATTTTTTAAATGAAAGTGACAAAGTAGAATTTGTAAATTATCCGACTATTGATGGAAATAAATATAGCGATTTGGCTAAAAAATATTTGCCAAGCGGCTGCAGTGGAGTAATTTCATTCTCAATCAAAGGAAGCAGAGAAGATGCAGTTCGATTTATGGACAGTTTAAAATTAGCGGAAAATGTAGTTCACGTTGCAGATATTCGCACCTGTGTACTTCACCCAGCAAGTGCAACACATCGTCAGCTTTCAGATGAGCAATTGGTGGCAGCAGGTATAACGCCAGGTCTTATAAGACTATCAATAGGTCTTGAAAATGTTGAAGATATTATCGAAGATGTAAAACAAGCATTAGAACAGGTATAATAGAATATATAATTTAAAAAGATAGTAAATAGGCATATCAAAATAGTTTTTATTATTTTGATATGCCTTCTTTTTGTATATCATTTAATTGTTAAACAGATTAATTATCTGTCCTTATTATTTATTTCTGTCACGATTCTTTCGATGAATGCATCTAATTTAATTGCACCTTCATCATCATTTTTTCTGCTTCTTACAGAAACTTCGTTATTGGCAGCTTCTTTTTCTCCAACAACTAAGATATACGGAGTTCTTTCAAGTCTTGCTTCTCTGATCTTGTAGCCAATCTTTTCAGCTCTATAGTCAGCTTCAACTCTAATACCTCTATTTTTTAATGCTTTTGTAACTGCTTCAGCATAATCATTGTACTTATCAGAGATTGGAAGTATCTTTGCTTGAACTGGAGATAACCATGTTGGGAAAGCACCAGCATATTCTTCTATAAGCATAGCTAAAGTTCTTTCATAACATCCAATTGATGATCTATGAATTATATATGGACGTTTCTTTTCGCCATTCTTGTCTACATAGCTCATATCGAATCTTTCAGCTAAAGCAAAATCAATTTGAATTGTGAATAATGTGTCTTCTTTACCATGAACATTTCTAAATTGTAAATCAAGTTTTGGACCATAGAAGGCAGCTTCATCATCAGCTTCAATATAATTAATCTTTAAGTGATCCAAAATATTTCTCATTGTATCTTGAGTTTTGTTCCAAGCCTCAGGATCATTGATATATTTTTCAGTATTGTTTGGATCCCATTTAGAGAATCTATAAGTTATTTTTTCAGCAATTCCTAAAGTTCCCATTAAATATTGAATTAATTCAAGTACACCTTTAAATTCTTCTTCCAATTGTTCAGGTGTAACAATTAAGTGACCATCAGCTAAAGTGAATTGTCTAACTCTTATAAGACCATGCATTTCGCCTGAAGCTTCATTTCTAAATAAAGTAGAAGTTTCACCATATCTGATTGGAAGATCTCTATAGCTGTGTTGTTCAGCATTATAAACTGTATATTGGAATGGGCAAGTCATTGGTCTTAAAGCAAATACTTCATCATCTTTTTCCTCATCACCTAATACAAACATACCATCTTTATAGTGATCCCAGTGACCAGAAATCTTATATAAATCACTCTTAGCCATAAGAGGAGTCTTAGTTAAAAGATAACCTCTTTTTTCTTCTTCATCTTCAACCCATCTTTGAAGAATTTGAACTATTTTAGCTCCTTTAGGCATTAATAATGGAAGGCCTTGACCTATAGTTTCATCAGTAGTAAATAATTTTAATTCTCTACCAAGTTTATTATGATCTCTCTTTTTAGCTTCTTCTAAAGCTTCTAAGAATTCATCTAAATCAGATTTCTTTAAGAAGGCAGTACCATAAATTCTAGTAAGCATTTTATTTTTTTCATTGCCTTTCCAGTAAGCACCAGCACTTCTAGTAAGTTTTATAGCTTTTACTGATTTTAAGGATAAAAGGTGAGGACCAGCACATAAATCAGTGAAGTCACCCATTGTATAGAAAGAGATTACTTCATCTTCTGGAAGATCGTTTATTAATTCTACTTTATAAGGTTCATCTTTCATTAATTCTAAAGCTTCATTTCTTGGAAGCTCAGATCTTTCTATAGTTGGATTTTCCTTAATTATTTTTTGCATTTCTGCTTCAAGTTTTTCTAAATCAGCAGCAGTAAATGCTGTTTCTCTATCGAAGTCATAATAGAAACCATTAGAAATAGAAGGTCCTATAGCTAATTTTGTTTCAGGAAATAATCTTTTTACAGCATAAGCTAGAACGTGTGAGATACTATGTCTTACTGTATCTTTACCTTCTTGAGAATCAAAGGTGCATATATTTAAAGATACATCTTCATTAACTTCTGTTCTAAGATCTACCACTTTCCCGTTAATAACACCACAACAAGCATTTCTAGCTAAACCTTCACTAATAGACTTAGCAATTTCATAAACTGATGAGCCAGCTTCAAGTTCTTTAACTGAACCATCTTTTAAAGTTACTTTTATCATTTCAAATCCTCCCTTTAATTAGTTAACAATTTATGCCCTTTAGTATATTCTGCGGGCAGTTAACAGTTATGGATGAAATCACTACGTGATTTCTAAATTAATTTAAATAAAAAAACTCCGTCTCTAAAAATATAGAGACGGAGTAATATTCCGTGGTTCCACTCTAATTACCTAATATAGATTGGTCAAAATATCTTGAGGACATTTATAAAATATAAAATCAAGACTTAAAAACAATCTAATAGCATAGGTCACTTAAATTTATCGTAACGTGATAATAACGGACTTTATTAGAGTCACTCAGAGGTGGTTTTCAGTCTAAATTTATTTAAGAATAATCACACCAGCATATTCTCTCTCTGAAAATAAGATTTTAGCTTACTGTCCTCATCAACGTATTATTATATTAATATTTTTAATTATAAGCATTCAAATTTTTCATGTCAATAAATTAACAAAAAAAATTCTAGAAGTAATTTATTTGCAAAGAATATATTAACTGTTTTAACAAGAATTTAATAAGATTTTAATAGAGAATTTATTATGTTGCAATAGAATTGTAGCGTAAGGAAAATATTAGTACTTGCTTCAGGAGGTAGAAATGAATAAAAAAATTAGAAGTATAAAGGTCAAAATTATCATGTTCTTAATACCTATGTTACTTATGGCATTCATATTATTGTCTCTGTTAGGGTACAAATTTGCAAGTGACTCTTTAAGAGAAAGTAACCTTAATATAATGTCGGATGTTACAAATGCTGCTGCCAAAAGAGCAAATGACCAAATAGAAGGTGAAATTAAAAATCTTGAAGTTGTTGCAAGTAATCCTCAAATTAGTGATGCAAATATACCTTTAAAGGATAAGATAGAAATTATAAAACCAGCGCTAAAGACAATTGGACAATTACAACTGAGCATAAGTGATAAAAATGGACATTCAATAGATACAGATGGAAATGAAAAAGAAATGAAAACATCTCAAAGCTTTATGAAATCAATAGGTGGAGATAATTTTATAACCAATCCATATATAGACCAAGCTACAAAGAAAAAGGTTATATCCTATTCAGTGCCTATTAAGGATTCTGGAAATAATGTAATTGGAGTTATAACATCAGTAAAAGATTGCGCAGATTTTTCTAAATTAAATGAAGGAACAAACTTTTTAAAAACGGGAAGTTCTTTAATTGTCGATAGTAATGGAAATTTTATAGTTGCAAAGGATGAAAGCTTAGTAAGTGAAAATAAGAATATAACTAACATGACATCAGATAAAGGTTCATTAGATCAATTAAATAATATAGGTAAAGATATGATTACTGGAAGTAAATCTGGTATAGGAAAGTATATGTACGAAGGCAAATCCATGTATATGTCATATAGTGCAATTGGAACTACTGGTCTTTCAATTGGTGTTACTGTTGAAGAAAAAGATTTGTTAGGGGCATTAAATAACCTAGGAATTGTTGATACTGTTATAACAATAATTATGATATTGTTAATATCTGTGATAATTGTTGGAGTTACGATTAAAATGATAAATAGACTGTTAGGTGCTAAAACTTACGTAGATAGTATTGCAAAGGGGGATTTCTATACTTCAATTGATAAAAAATACATTAAGGCAAATGATGAAATAAGCGAAATATGTTCAAGTGTAGATAAAGCTAAAAAATCTGTTGGAGGAATGATAAGATCTGTAAGAGATAATGCAAATATAGTTAGAGATGGATCATTATCATTAAGTGAAATTGCAGAAAAGTTATCAGTACTTACAGAAGAAATATCAGCATCTATAGAAGAAGTTTCAGTAAATACTAATAAGCAAAATTCTGATTTTCAAGTAATAACAAATAAATTATCCAGCTTCGGAGAAGAAATAAATTTAGCTAAAGATAGAATTCACCTAATTAATAAAGATGTTTCAGTAATAAACGATAAGTCTTCAAAAGGAACTAGCAATATAAAAGAATTAAATACTGGAATTACGAATGTTAATGATACTTTCCAAAAGTTTTCAATTAGTATTGAGTATATACAGGGTGATATGAAAAATGTTAATGAAATCACTAATATCATAAACGGAATTTCAGAGCAAATAAATCTCTTAGCATTTAATGCAGCTATTGAAGCTGCCAGTGCAGGAGAAGCAGGAAGAGGCTTTAATGTCATAGCATCAGAAGTTAGAAAGCTTTCTGACAAGAGTAAAGAATCAGCACAAAACATTTATGCAATAATAAGGAGACTTATGGATGTAATAAATAAGCTTGTGGAAGAATCTAAAAATATGGATGGTGAACTTGAAAGACAAAAGAACATAATTTATAATACATCAAGTTCGTTTGAAGAAATTGCAGAGTTAGTTAAAGAAATTACACCTAAAGTTTCTGACATAGAAAACGTGTTTGAAGGCATTAGCTATAATAAGGATTCAATTGTAGATACGGTATATGGCTTATCAGAAGAAATAAAGGAGACATCAAGTTCATTAGAGCAAGTGACTGACTCTTCTGGAGAACTTGCACAAATTGCAGAAGAAGTAAATACTAGATCAGACGTTTTATTAGATAAGGCTAATGATCTTGGAGAAAAGGTAAGACAATTTAAGATTGATGCAGATGAAGGTCAGATGGAAGAAGTCTTAAATATAGAGGAATCAAATTTAGATATTGAAGATTACGATTTGAGTATTGAAGAAGAAGATTTAGAAGAAAATAATACTGAAAATATGTTAGAGGAAGCAGAAAGTGATGCAAGCTATGAACTACCAGTAGAAAAACAAGAAATTCAGGAGATCGTGGAGAAAGAAACTGCGATAGAAGAGATTGGGAATTTAGATTTGCAATTAGATGAAACAATTGTGGAAACTGAAGTATTAGAAGAAGTAATGGAGGAAATGGAAATGGAAGTACCACCAGTAGACGAATATGATAATACGGAGGATGTTGATATACCAGCGGAGAAAGATATAGATTTAGGGCTTTATATGGAATCAAGTACGGAAGCTCACATTAAGGAAGAAGAGATTAATGAAGAAGACGAAGATGTGATAGAAGAGGATGTTGTGTAAAATATTTTTAAATTAAATCTTGATTCTGATGGTAAAAAAAGGATATAATAACTGTAGGTAGATGAAAGAGACTAGCAGATGTACTATAGTGTATTATTAGCTTAGTATTCTCTTATTATGCCTAAGTGGGCGGAAGTGACTCAATGGTAGAGTGTCACCTTCCCAAGGTGAACGTTGCGGGTTCGACCCCCGTCTTTCGCTCCATTGTTTGTTATATGGAGAAGTTAACTGATAAGAAGCTAAAAATTAGAGCATATAAATTTAATAAGATAAAAATAAATCCACCTTTTGAAAGGTGGATTTATTTTATGCAAAATTGGATACTTTTTTATTTTATCTATGATAATTAAACATTTAATAATTATCTTCAATCAATTTATCTAAAGTTAAATTAACAATCATTTCTTCAGAATAGAAATTTTCACCCATTATTTTAAAAATCACTTCTGATTTTTTATAACCTTCTTTATAAAGTTTCAAATTTTTAGTTATTCTTTTAAGGGTATTTTTGGGAATATTTAATTCTAATGCTAATTCCTTAAAAGAGTAATAATCTTTTTTTAACATATCATATAACTTATTTTGAAGATCTAATTTATATCTAAGATCAACTTCTTTGGACTGATGGGGACCATATTTCCCCCGATGATGAGATGGGCATAAATACTTATAATTCAATTCTATATCAAAGCCACCTTCACTTCTGTGAACAATATGATGTATATCAGCTTCAGAATTACATATTTCACATAAAGACAATGCTAATCCTCCTTAGAATTCATCTTATATATTCTTTTGAATATATATAGTTTTAAAAAAGTTTATTTATAATTAAAAATTATGATTTTTATGGGTTAAAAACAAAATAAGTTTAGATTTAATATCAAATCTCTTAATATTTTATATTATAAAGTAATGAATAGAAAATATCAATTTTAATATAAAATATAAAATCTCAATTATGTGGAAATAAAAGTCAAAAAGTAGTAGAATAATAATATAGAAATAAATTGCTTAAAAAATGAGTATCTATAATCAAAAAGTCTTCTTAAATACTTTACAGCATAACAGATATTACCTAGATATTATATTTTATAAAATATTGAATTGGAAGGTGAATAAAGTGAGAGAAAATTATAATTCTTTTGAGTTCTGGGAAAACGTTATCAGTAAAAACAAAACAATGAGAGGGCATATGTTTATGCAAAAACCACCGACCGAGAAAAGTGTTTATTTCCATACACTGATATTTGGAAACAAAAATGGAATAAATAATATATGGGGATATGTTCCTAATATGAGAGGTTTGATTGGATATATTCAATATTCATTTTTGCAGGAAGCTTTTTATAAATGGATATATGGAAAGGAAAGGATAATAACTAGAATCCCGCACTTAACAGTAGATAAAATTATCCATGAGGGAGAGAGTTCGAATAAGATAAATAAGGAAACTGCTTTTAATATGAGAAAAGATTATGAATTCATAAACTTCTTATGGAATATGCCAAGTCACGAGGTTGAGGTTGAGTTAAGGAAATTCTTTAGGGAGTTTAATAAGAGATGGATGGGAGACAATAAAGAATTTATATATATAAAAATTTTTAGGACACCAGAGGAATTAGGCGAATTTGTAATTTCGTCAGCATTATTGACTAGCTCAGAAAAAGAATTAGAAGACAGGATGGGTATTACAATAGAACAGTGGAAGGGTATTTGCCGAGATGCTGTAGTAAATACAGATAAAGGTGAAGTTTTTAGAAATATTTTACTTAAAAAATTAAGTCAAATACTTTAAAATATGATAGTGAATTAAATTACATTATTTTTTATCAATATGAAAAGTAATGGTTAATAATATTAAAAAGATAACAAGTCATTATGTAAGCTTAGTTTAGGAAATACCGGTTACATTTTGACTTGCTATTTTTATTCTATAAACTTATTTTTTCAACAGAAGCTATACTTTGGGATGAGATTCCAAGCATTTCACCAGTGAATCCAAGACCTTCTTCAGTTGTAGCCTTAATATTTATTTTATCAATATCGATATTAAGAGCTTTTGATATGTTTTCACGCATATTTTCAATGTATGGCAGCATTTTAGGCTTTTGAGCTATTATTGTAGCGTCTATATTATTTATTGAGTATCCAGTAGCTGAAATTAATTTGCCAGTATCTTTAAGCAATGCAATGCTAGAGATACCTTTAAATGTATTATCTGTATCTGGAAAGTGCCTGCCAATATCCCCAAGTGCACAGGCTCCTAGTAATGAATCCATTATAGCATGAAGGAGAACATCAGCATCAGAATGCCCCAAAAGTCCTTTTTCAAAGGGAATTTCAACGCCACCTAAAATTAATTTTCTATTTTCAACTAATTTATGCACATCATATCCGAGTCCAACTCTCATATAGTAACCTCATTTCAATGTTTTAATATTGTATATATTCTAACATACTACGAGAAGGATATAAAACAATATATTATTATGATAATTAGTTAAAAATACGCTTAATTCTGATTGGATCCATATTTTTTGGTGGATTATTTTTAAGGTTAAGCTTAGTTAATAATAAGATAAGAATCCTATTTATAATAAAATGTATAAAGGTTACTCTGCGTTTTTTTATAAAATCTACATATATAATTTTCCCCTTCATAAACAAGCTCCCAAATATTATTTTCAAATTGAATTTAAACATATAAAGTCTAATATATATATATTTATATGCTATAATACATAGTATGAAGAAGTTATATAAAGGGTTAATCTTTTAAAGAGGTGTTAATATATATGGATAGTTCTAGTTTTGATAAAAATAGATATGTATTTGCTTCGATGCCGTCAATGTCATTAGTAGGAAATTCAGTGGATGAAAGCAAAAGCAGGCAAATAGCTTTATTTTTAAGTGAATTAAGCACGTATAATGTGCTGCTTAAGGATTTAGTTAATTTCCCTTTAAGGGAAAGGGATAGAAATATAGCTTTAAATGTAGCTTTTTATATAACCAGTGATGAGGAACTCCTTGAAGTAGTAGCTAGAAAAAAGGATTTGCCCATGTCAAAGATAAGTAAAGCGGCAAGGATTAAATATGATTATTTAGAAAAATGCAAAGACTACATCATAGCGTATTATATAATTTTAGTTAATCCAAATTATAAGTCTATACAGGATTATCTTAACATAAAGTTAAGAGAAGATGATAAAGTAATAAGTATTTCAAATAAAAATAAAAATTTATATAAAGGATTGGCAATAAAATTATCTAAAAGAAGTGCATATATATTAACTTCTAGTGGTGAATTTTTAAAAATAAAACCTGATGCGACGGCGAAGATTGGGGAAGTATGTGAAGGTAAAGAAAAGAAAGTTTTAGGTGATTTTAAAATACATATTTCTATTTTATTAGTCATACTTATAATGATTGGAAGCGGCATTATTGTTGAAAACAGAAGAACTCAAAGTATAATAATAATTGAAACGACTTCTAGTATAAAGATAAATATCAATAAGTTAAATAAAGTCATATATGCATATTCGGCTACAGACAAGGGAAAAGAGCTTATTGAAAGTACTAATATTATAAATGATGGAGTAGATGATGCTATAGCTAAGATGCTAGAATATGCGTCAGATAATAATATGATAGACCCAAATAAGAAAGTTTTAATAACCATTAGTGGACAACCAATAAAATATGGATTGCTTTCAGAGACAGATAAAGTTATATCTAAAGACAATATACCTATAGTTATAAATAATTCAGGTAATCAACAAAAGTTACCTAAATATTCAACTGAAGCTGATGATGATAAAGAAGCTAAAAAATAACTCTCCTTAAAATTGAGAGTTATTTTTTTGTCCCATTTAAAATTTCTTTAAACGTAGTAATGTTATAGTTGGAGCTAATGTAAATCCTATCAAGCTTAAATGGATCCTCATCTCTATCAGATAAACCTCTATTAGTGGTGAAACCCAATTTATAACCAGCTGCTTTGGCAGCTTTTATGGTATCATGGTTGAAATGTCCAAATGGATAAGCAATAGCATATACTTCTATTCCAGTTATAGCTTCTAATGTTTTCTTAGATTCCTGTAATTCGCGTAATTGTTCATCATATGCTAGTTCGTTTAATTTAAGATGATTGACAGTATGACTTTCTATGTCTATTCCATAGTTTAGCATTTCGGTTATAGCTTCTTTTGATAGATAATACGAGCCATCTAAATTAGAAGTTATGCAGAATATAGTTGCTTTCATGTTTAGAGCTTTTAGTACAGGAAAGGCGTTATAGTAGTTATCCATATATCCATCATCAAAGGTAATAACTATACTTTTTTTAGGTATTGGTGAATTATGTAACAAGTAATCATTAAGTTCATTCATGGTTAAGGTTGTATAGCCTTCATCTTTTATATACTGAAGTTCAGCTTTTAGATTTTCAGGTGTTATTATAACTTCATTATCAGCACTTTCACGAACAGAATGATAATATAATACAGGAACACCCCTGCTATCATTAACTAAATCAGCTTTGTCAAAAGAAGTCATAGTTTGATTTTTAGGAACTTCATTATTATTATTTATATGCTCAGTTATGTTGTCTTCAGCTCCTGATTGAGTTGAAAAATTGTTCTTATTAATTAGAGCCTTTTTATAAGAAATATTAGAATATGTTAAATACACACAAAGTATTAGAAATAAGATAAGGCAGCTAATTAATATTTTTGTTGCTTTGAAAACGTTTTTTAATAAAGGTTTATTTGTGTATGAGATTATTTTCTTAGACATAAATATTTTGATTACCTCCTTAATCAAGCTAGAAGAGAATATTCTGTTATCATTATATCCTAAATTATAATAAAATTTACATAAATTTATAGGAAATTAAAGCATATTTTAATTATGTTATGTGATATTTGGAATAAGATTTCTAAAAGAGTAGCATAATATAAAAATAGTACAACTTATTAACATTATCCACAGGCACTTGTGGATAAGATGTTATAAAGATGTTAACATACATAATTTTACATGTTAATTTTGTGGATATGCAGAAAACTGTGCTATGAATTCGGTAATTGAGGAGGTGTTATTATGAGTATATTAACTAATATAGCAGGAATAATGGTAATGAGTTCAATGTTATATACAAGTTATCCACAACAAGTGTTTATAAGTTCTCAGGTGCAAAGTGAGAGCAAGCTTGGAATTGGTGAAAAATCTATAATTAAGAATTTAGAATATTTAAAAGAAGATATAAAATTACCACAATTGATAAATGGAAATGATGAAAAGAAGGTAAGCTCAATAAATGATAAAATAACTAGCGATATCATGCCTAAAGTAGAGGAAGCTGAAAAAGCTTCAAAGGAGTATTTTGGTGGAATAGAAAAAGAAAGGCCTACATTTCCATATGAAATATATTCAAGATACACAACTACTAAAGATAATAATTCAATTATTAGTTTGTATAATGATTACTATGAGTACCTTGGAGGAGCTCATGGAATGACAACAAGAAGTTCCTATACAATTGATAAAAAACAAGAAAAATTATTAAATTTAAAGGAATTATTTATTGAAGGTTATAATTATAAAGATATAATAAATAAAGAAATAAAAGCAGAGATAAATAAGCATCCCGAAAATTATTTTGATTCAGGAGATGCCTTTAAGGGGATTAGTGAGAATCAAAGCTTTTATATAGAAGGAGATAATCTCGTAATTTATTATCAATTATACGATTTAGCGCCATATGTATTTGGATTTCCTGAATTTAAAATTCCATTAAAGTCATTTGATAAAAATTTTATTTATTCTTAAGTTAGTTAAATATAATATGAAAATTAACATATGGATATAAAAAGAAGATGCCTATAAATCATAGAACATCTTCTTTTATTATAAAATTCAAAAGTTGTTTTTAATATGCATTATGAGCATTAATATTTTGATTTCCTCTAAAACCATAACCATCTGAAATAATTCTGCCAATTCCAGTTATTTTTCCAGTTATGCAGCCCCTGCAATGAGCGGGAGTATCGCCTGTACATATTTTACCTGGATATAATGCATAGAGTTTTCTATATTCACCTTCAGTAACGTTAGGCATTACAACATTAGCTCCACTTTGAAGTGCCTTTACCCTGCCATTAGGTGCTAGAGATTCCATAGCAGTTGTAGCAGGAATATTTATGTCTGGAAGAATTAGTCTGGTTATAGCCATAACCTTTAAAGCTAAAGTAAGACTTCCACCTTCTGCATCCTTTAAAGGAGTATCTTCATTTGGAATAAATGGACCTACACCTATCATATCTGCATTAATTTCTTTAAAAAATAATATGTCCTTAGCTATAGACTCCAAAGTTTGGTTTGGAAGTCCAACAAGAATACCGCTTCCAACTTCATATCCTAAATCACCTAAATTTTTTAGGCAATTTAATCTTTCTTCAAAGCTCATATTAGGATCCATAGCTTCGTAAAGTTTTTTATCAGTGGTTTCAATACGTATTAAGTATCTATCTGCACCAGCGTCTTTAAATGCCTTATATTCATCATAAGTTTTTTCACCTAAGCTTAATGTTAAAGCAACACCTAATTTTTTTATTTCTTTTACTATAGATACCATTCTATCTTTGGTGAAGTAATCATCTTCACCACCTTGAAGAACAATAGTTTTGTAACCATAGCTCACAGCTTTTTTTGCAAAATCCACAATTTCATCTTGAGTTAGTCTATATCTTTTAAGGTTTGTATTGTCACGTCTAAGTCCGCAGTACATACAATTTCTTTTACAGATGTTTGTAAATTCAATTAATCCACGCAAGTGTACATAGTTTCCTAAACATTCATTACGAACATCATCAGCAGCTTTAAAAAGTTCTTCATTTATATCATCATTTTGTAATAATTGCAATATTTCTTCTTCATTTAAATTATGAGTAAGTTTAGCTTTTTCAATAAGTTTGTTCATACATCCTCCTAAGTTAAAATATAAGTAATTGCTATTAGTATACTATATAATTTATAAATATAACAACAATATCCTTAAAGCTGTAATTTAATATTTATGCAGCCTCAGTTTGTGAAATATGAGCAGTTTTTTCTTGATCTTTATCATTCATGCTTTCTAAGAAGTCTTTAATTATTCTAAAGATTTGTATCATTAAAGTAGGAATGAAAGCAAGAAAATGAACTAATAATAATTGGTCAGTTGCAAGTGGAGTTATTTCAAATAATCTTTGAAGGATAGGTACAAGTAAGACTAGGTTTACAAGTACAACACCTGTTATAAAGGCAATCCAGCTGAATTTATTAGCGAATACTCCAAGTGAAAAAATTGACTTTTTACCTCTACAATTAAATCCATGGAATAACCTTGCCAAACATAAGGTACTAAAGGCCATAGTCATTGCAATTCCATGATTACCAGTATTTAAACCAATATAATAAGAAGTCATGGTGAATATCCCTATAAGCAAACCTTGAATGCAGATATCTTTAATGAAGTCTTTATTTAATATAGATTCTTTTGCATTTCTAGGCTTATCCTTTAGAACATCTTTTTTAGATTTTTCCATACCAATTGCTATTGCGGGTAAGCTATCGGTCAATAAGTTTATAAATAATAAATGTACTGCAGCAAATGGAACAGGAAGAGCTAATAGTGAGGAATAGAGAACTGCAAGTATTCCGGACATATTACCAGAAAGAAGAAATTTAATTGAATTTTTTATATTAGCGTAAATGTTTCTTCCATTAGTAACTGATTTAACAATAGTTGCAAAGTTATCATCTGTTAAAATCATTGATGCAGCATCCTTTGAAACTTCTGTACCTGTTATTCCCATTGCAATACCAATATCAGCTTGCTTAAGTGCAGGTGCATCATTAACACCATCTCCAGTCATAGCAACTATTTTACCTTTATTTTGCCATGCACTTACTATTCTTATTTTGTGCTCAGGAGATACTCTTGCATAAACTGAAATATGTTTCAATTTAGAATTGAGCTCATCATCAGACATTTTATCAAGTTCTAAACCTTCTACAGCTAAGTCACCTTCCTGTAAGATTCCAATCTCTTTAGCAATTGCAGAAGCCGTAATTTTATGATCACCAGTAATCATAATTGGTTTAATAGAAGCTTTAATACAATCCCTAACAGCTGCTTTAGATTCTTCCCTAGGAGGATCAATCATTGAAATTAATCCAAGGAAAGTAAAGTCAGTTTCATCTTCTAAAGTCAGCTCTTTATTTTTATCAAGTTCCTTGTAAGCAAAAGCTAAAACTCTTAAACCTTGAGATGAAAGTTCACTATTAATATTATTTATATTGATTTTATCTTGAGATGAAAGTTTCTGCACGCCTTTTGATGTCCTTGTTGAGGTTACTCTATTTAATAATACGTCAAGAGCACCTTTAGTAATCATTATATATTTATCATCAATTATATGAAGTGTGCTCATAAGTTTTCTATCAGAATCAAAAGGGATTTCCCTAAGTCGTGCATAAGAATTTCTATATTCAATTTCATTCATAGAATACTTATGTCCTAAATTAACTAAAGCTACTTCTGTAGGGTCACCAATCTCAATATCATCTATAGAGGTAGAATCATTACAAAGTATAGAACTTGTTAAAAGGAAGTTAGCATTAGGATCAGTAATGTCTATTCTATTATCATCGATTAATTTATTATCAACAAAAATCTTTTTAACTGTCATCTTGTTTTGAGTTAAAGTACCTGTTTTATCAGAACAAATAACAGATACGCAACCTAAGCCCTCAACAGCTTTAAGTTTTTTTATAATTGCATTTTCCTTAGCCATTGATTGAGTACCTATAGCAAGTACGATTGTAACTATGGAACTTAGAGCTTCTGGAATAGCAGCAACAGCAAGGGCAACGGCAAACATTAGTGAATCTAAAATATCTGAGCCTCGATATATACTTAAACCAAATATAATAGCGCATATTCCAATAATAGAAATTGCAAGTTTTTTAGAGAAGTCATTTAAAGAGGCTTGAAGCGGAGTGGTTTTCTCTTGAGTTGATTCCATAAGAGAAGCAATCTTACCAAGTTCTGTATTCATACCAGTATTAGTAACAACGATAGTTGCTCTGCCGTAAGTAACTAAGGAACTAGAAAAGACCATGTTCTTTTGATCACCTAAAGCAACTTCATCCTTTGAAATAACCTCTGAGAACTTGTCCACACTTTCGGATTCACCTGTTAAGGAACTTTCATTAACCTTAAGAGAGAAATTTTCTAGAATTCTGCCGTCGGCAACAACTAGATCACCAGCTTCCAATACTAAAATATCTCCAGGAACAACATCCTTAGATGGAATTTCAATTTTAACACCATCCCTAATAACCTTAGCATTAGGGGCAGACAAAGCTTTTAAACTATTAAGAGACTGCTCTGCTTTAATATATTGAATAGTCCCTAAAATAGCGTTCATAACTATAACAACTAAAATTACAAGTGTACTTTCAATATTACCGGTTATAGCTGAAATAATAGCAGCAACAATTAGAATAATCACTAATAAGTCCTTAAATTGATCTAAAAATATAGAGACAGTGCTTTTTTTCTTTTTCTCATTTAAAATGTTTTCTCCAACTGAAGTTAAGATTTCAGCAGCCCTTTTGTTAGTCAGGCCGTTTAAAGTTACATCAAAGTCTTCTAGAGATTCTTCAATGGTTTTTGAAAAGTATTTTTTCATTTATATCATCTTCCTTTCGGATTTAATAGAGGGATGAAGCTACTTTGAAGATTCTGGATAAATAAAAAGAGACTTTTAATATAACTTCAAAAATTTGAAGTTATATTAAAAGTCTCGTTACCACAAGGGCATATAACACCAGACTAAAAGTTAGTCGAGATTGTTGATGTTATAATTTATAACTACTCCCTCTTAAATATATATTATCTGTTTATATTAGTATATTATAGAAAAGATAAAATGTCAATAATAAATACTTTAAAAGTTAATTAATATCCCTTAATGCAGTTTGGACCAAGAACTGTATTTGCTATACTTTATTTTTTGTAAATATTAATTTAAAATAGATAATTATGGGAAAGAAATAACATTAACTAATTAAGTAAGAGTGGAGGTTTAATTTATGACTGGACTTGTACTTGAAGGTGGAGCCTTTAGAGGGTTATTTACGGCAGGTGTATTAGATGCACTTTTAGATATAAAAGCAGAATTAAAATATATTATTGGAGTATCAGCAGGAGCAACTAATGCATATTCATATGTTTCTAAACAAAGGGGAAGAAACCTAGAAATAATGGAAAGATTTATGGATAATAAAAGATATATTAGCTATGGAAATCTAATTAGATGTAGATCTATCATGGATTTAGAATTTGTGTTTGACGAGATACCCAACAAGTATTGTATATTTGATTACAAAACTTTTTATGAATTTGAAGGAAAAATGTTAGCTGGTGCTTTTAATATTGAGTCGGGAGAAAACGAGTATTTTGATAAGGAGTTATTAGACAAGAGAAATTCTATACTTAGGGCAAGTATAGCAATACCATTAGCATTCCCATTCGAAAAAATTAATGGTAAATATTATGCAGACGGAGGCCTCTTAGAGCCTATACCAATTAATAAATCAATAGCTGATGGTAATGATAGGAATATAATAGTTCTAACAAGAAATGAAGGATATAGAAAAAAGCAGTCTAAAGCTAATATGATGACTTACAGACTTTATAAAAGTAAATATCCCAAATTAGCAAATGTACTAAGAGATAGACATATTAAATATAATGAACAGCTTGATTATTGTAAGACGCTAGAAGATGCTGGAAGAGCGATTATAATAAGGCCAACTGTAGATATGAATATAAATAGGTTTGAAAGAGATAAGGTTAGGCTGAAATTAATATACGAAAATGGTTATGATTTAGTTATAAAAGATAAAGAGAAAATACTTAATTATATTAGATGATTTTATAGGCAAGTGTTTCGCTTGCCTTATTTATTAATTAAAGATGTGATATTTTCGGTTAATGTTTGATGAGAATATAGAAATTTATTTACAATAAAAAAAGCATATTACTTTTTAATAGGTTAATAATGATGAATATTTAGAAATTAAGATGAAGAATAGTTCTCATCATATGTAATTGTGGGATTTAAGTTATCTTTGATGTATAATGTATTGGTAGACGTATAAAAAAATAATGGATTAGTATTAATGTATTAATGTGATGTTATTTTTTATATGTGTCTAAAGGAAATATAAACTTAAAGATATTCAGTAAATAAGGGAGATACATATGTTAGCACCTAATAAGAATCCAAAAGTGTATGATCAAGTCATAGAAGAAATCAAAAGTAAGATAAAATCTGGAGATATAAAAAAGGGAGACAGATTACCGTCAGAGAGGGAGATGGCAGAATCTCTTGGAGTATCACGTACATCTGTTAGAGAAGCATTAAGAGCTCTAGAGGTAGTTGGC
>JAEZKY010000154.1 GCA_023435985.1 Bacillota bacterium
AAAATCAAATTCTTCCATAAGATCTCTCATAAATGGTCTAAATTTAACTACTTCAAAATTAAAATCTAATTTCTGCATATCTAATTTTGAAAATAAAAATAAATCATCAATAAGATTATTTATATAAATAGCATTATTATGAATTATATTCAGATAATTACTTACTTTATCTGGTGAGGTTACAACACCATCCACTAAGGCCTCAATATATCCATTAATTGAAGTAATCGGTGTTTTTAAATCATGCGAAATATTTGCTATAAGTGCTTTTCTATTTTCTTCATACTCTCGCTTCATTTCTTCAGACTGTTTTAAAGTTTCAGCCATTTTATTAAAATCGTATATTAAAATTCCAATTTCATTATATACATCATTATCAATTTTCACATCATAATTACCTCTAGCTATCTGGTCAACACCATCTTTTAATTTCTCTATAGGCTTAATAATTCTTTTTTCCATTTTCATAGTTATATATATATGAGAACTCTGATGAAAAACAAAAATTACTGCAAAGAATATGGTAACTGCCTTTACATCTACGAATTTAAATATAGAAAAAACAAGTAGTATACTTATTAAGATTCCCGCTTTACGCATCCATCTTAAATATCTATGTATTCTATTAAATTCATTAAATTGTTTATGATGAGATTCATGATGTAATTTTTGATGCTCATAAACTAATTCATTACGCAGTTTATGCAATTCATTAAGCTTTTCAAAATATTCCCGATGTTCTTCATCAAATTTATGATGAAAATGAGAATGAATTTTTCTTTTAAGTCTTCTAATCACGTCCACCACCTTGAAATAAATTTTAATTGTTACAATGATTATAACATTGTAAATTACCTTTTGATAAATTGAAATCTCTAAATAATTGAAT
The DNA here is from genome assembly GCA_023435985.1 of Bacillota bacterium. Taxonomy (GTDB): domain Bacteria; phylum Bacillota; class Clostridia; order Clostridiales; family Clostridiaceae; genus Clostridium. The sequence continues at coordinate 890 of JAEZKY010000154.1, forward strand.
TTTAACACCAATTATTTAGAGGCTTCTGAATTTTAAACTCACTTAATATGAATTTCACTTCATAATTCATAGATAAAGAGTAACATCCATATTCCTTTTATGAATGTTACTCTCTATTATATACACATTAATTGATTTAGCCCATAGCTCTATTTATAGAAGGTATAAAATTAATAAATATTTATTTTTCTTAATAACTTCTGAGCAGTATTTGCAGATATATATTTATCATCTTCTTTAATCATCACACTGGTATGACATTTAAAACATTTATTAACACAATGTGTTGTCTCAAATTCAACTCCTCTATTTTTTAAAGCCTCAATTAATTCATTATATTTTCTAGTGTTATTACAGACAACATACTTTGACACTTACTCCCTCCTAACCCGACAGCGACTATAATAATTCTGCTACTCTCTCAATAAACCCCTAAAATGCACTTATATTCATTAGCGATGTGCATACTACAAGTTAATTGATTCTTATTAACTTACCAAACTAGATCTAACGTTCCATTTACAGCACTCTCACCTGTAGATGAAATTTCAACTTTTTCAACTTCATTGTTTTTATTTGAGTATATTTTTAGCTTAGCATCACTATCTTCAGAAAATAACAACTTCTTTATAAATTCATGATGCTTGTGAAAATCTTTATCACTGCCTTCCTTCATTTGTTTTATATGCTCTATCAACTTTTCCTTATCTATTCCCTCATGGAATTCTTTATGCATATCCTTTATTTCCTTGAATACTTCTTTCAATTCTAAAGATATGATAGTTTTTTCATCCTTCTCTTCAACTTGTACATTATTCAATAGGTTCAACATAAAAGTAATTTTTGAAAGGCCTCCATTTATCCCACCGTGACCATGGATTCCATGCATATTCATCCCATGATTATGCATATGCATTCCTCTGTGGAATCCATGATGTGGACAATCCTTTATATTAAATTCTGAATTACTTTCATGTTTTACTTTTTTGCCTTCAGCATCTAAATCAACATTTATATTAGCTTTTGTTTCTCCATTTTTAGTATTAGTTTCAAATTCATTAGAAAATGATAATACTTTCACATCTCCTTTTGCTGCTTCCAGCTTTATATTTCCTTTAAACACTTCTTTTTCCTTCATAGTCTTAAAAACATCGTATAATATTTTAATTTTATTCATTTATAACGCCTCCTAATATTTTCAAGAAAACTCTGCTCACATCCGGTGTCTGCTTAAGGATCTTAGTATTTTTTCTTGATGTTATGAGTTCATTATAAAATTCAATTTTAAAAATCCCTTAAAGCAATTTTAAAAATTCTATAAAAAAATATAAAAAACGTAAAAGAAAATAGAAATCCCTTAAAAGAGATTTCTAAAAATTCAATTAAAGAGAAAAAGTACTAATGCTTTTCCATATTAACTATTAACTTTCAACTAATCTTTACATTACATTTTGTGGAGTTCCCTTTAACCATTTTTCAATATTTTCAAAAACAATAACAGCTCTCTTTTCAAAAGCTTCTGCTGTAGCAAATGCAACATGAGGTGTTACAATTAAATTCTTTGCTCCAAATAATACGTGGTTAGCTGGAATTGGAGGCTCAACTTCAAATACATCTACTCCTGCCCCTGCTATTTTTTCGCTGTTTAAAGCTTCCGCAAGAGCTTCACTATCTACAACAGGTCCTCTTGCTGTGTTAATTAAAATTGCATTTTTCTTCATTAAAGATAAGTTCTCTTTATTTATTAATCCCTTAGTGTTTTCATTTAATGGAACATGAAGTGATACAATATCACAAGTTGACATTAATGTATCTAAATCCACAAATTCAACTTCTTCTATTTCCTTTTTAGTTCTACTGTAAGCATATACTTCACATCCAAAAGCTTTGGCAATCATTGCTGTTCTGATACCTATTGCACCCGCACCAACAATTCCAAATTTCTTTCCTGCAAGTTCAAAGCCGACAAGTCCATTTTTAGTTCCGCCTTCTCTTGTTACCTTATCACAAGGTATTATATTTCTATACAGAGAAATCACCATTCCAAATACTAAATCCGCAACCGCAACTGTTGAATAACCTGCACAGTTACATACCGTAATGTTTCTTTCTTTACAATAATCAATAGCAACATGATCCACTCCGGTAAAAGCCACACATATCATCTTTAAATTGGGACAATTTTCAATTACTTCTTTTTTATATGGAAGATTCGAAAGCACTACAGCATCAGCATCTTTACTTCTCTCTATTAAAGTTTCAGTATCCTCTACTCTTGTATCATAATATATTACATCTACCTTATCGCCTAAGGCATCCTTTGCCATTCCCAATAATTTGTCCTTACCTATTCCTAATGGCTCTAATATTACTAATTTCATTGTCATCCTTCTCCTTTAATGTGGTGTACAAGGTACTATAAGCCCCTTGTCATGGCGTTTTATACTTATAGACTACTATGTATGAATAATGTAGCCTATAATTTAATTCATATATATAACTCTAAAAAATGTATTACTTACTATGTTAATTCAATAATTTCTTTAGAGTTACACTATGAAGTAATTCTTCTTTTCCATCTGAATAAGGATTACCTTTATTAAATTCAAATTCAATTGAAGTATTTTGCTCCTTATCAACATAAGTAATAAAGTATCCATCACCGCTTCCCATAAAATCTTTATATGTATTTTTGAAATAATTATCACCATAAGCTGTTTGCACATCTGAAAATGTAGAATCTGAGCCTATATCTCTACTTGTTATAAATTCTGGATTACTTATCTTATTAGAATATCCAACATAAATTCCAATAACTTGATTATTTTTATCTATTTGAACACATGCAGAATAATATGAATTATCAAATTCTAAGTATCTTCCACCATTTTCATAAGTATTATCCTGTGTTAATTGGCCAAATTCCTTTTCTAAAAATGATATATCAGCTTGTTTCATAAGGCAAATTCCAGCTAAACTCTCATTCTGCAAATTGGTACTCTTTACAAAAGGATGTCTACCAAAAAATAAGATATATATCATGCTAGCGAGAATAACTATTACGGCTGTTAGAAGTAAATATTTCTTCTTAATTGCCATTCCCCTCTCCTGTTTACTATACTTTTAATTATACCTCGTCATTGTAATCCTTTAAATATAAAAATTTAAGCTTTTTTAGAAATTTATTAATTTATATCTGTACCTAAATAGTAACATATTTCTATAAAAACATTGCTTTTGAAATAATCTTTATCAATTCCTTGACTTTTTTAGAAATTTTAATATATAATAAGCTTAAATTTGTATATAATGCTACGAATAGGAGTATTAGTAATAAATATATCTTAAGAGAGCTGTTGTTAGACATTTTTTTGTGTCTTAGGTGCAAAACAGTGATGTGTTATTACGAACTTGCCTAGGAGCTTACTTGTCAAAAGCAAGTACGGTAATACCGTTATAATATCGAGTGAGAAGAATGAATTTATTTGTTCTTCTAATTAAGAGTGGTACCACGGAAATTACGCTTTCGTCTCTTTAATTTAAGAGATGAAGGCTTTTTTTAGTTAACAGTTAATAATTTACAGTTCACAATTTAAGAATGAAAACTCCATAGGCTTTTTCTAAATATTACATTCTTATATTTTCAAAGCCCTTTGGGCTTTGTTCCTTCAACTATAAACTGTTATCTGTAAACTGTTAACTGATTAGGTTAGCTTTATATTATCAAAATTATAAAAATTTTCTACACAGTTATTCAGATAATATTTTACAATTGATAGAGATCGCACATTGATCTCCTCTTTCAACTGTAAACTGCTATCTGTAAACTGTTAACTAATTAAGTGGAGGTTGTTATGTCAAATTACGGAACTAAAATCGATGAAAAATGGCAAAAAATATGGGAAGAAAATGAAACTTATAAGTTTAATACTGAAAATTTAGATAAGAAGCTTTATACACTTGAAATGTTCTCTTATCCATCAGGTGCTCAGCTTCATGCCGGCCACTGGTTTAACTATGGACCAACTGATTCATGGGCTAGACTTAAAAGAATGCAAGGCTACAATGTATTCCAGCCAATGGGGTTTGATGCTTTTGGATTACCAGCAGAAAACTATGCAATAAAAACTGGTATACATCCTCAAGATTCTACTTTAAAAAATATTGAAACAATGGAGAAACAATTAAAATCCATGGGAGCTATGTTCAACTGGGATAATGAAGTTGTTACCTGCCTTCCAGATTACTATAAATGGACTCAATGGTTATTCTTAAAACTTTATGAAAAAGGTTTAGCTTACAGAAAGAAAGCTCCTGTAAACTGGTGTCCATCTTGTAATACAGTTTTAGCTAATGAACAAGTTATTGATGGAGTTTGCGAAAGATGCAGCACAGAAGTAGTAAAGAAAGATCTTACACAATGGTTCTTTAAAATAACAGATTATGCTGATGAGTTACTTGATAAATTAGACGACTTAGATTGGCCTGAAAAAACTAAATCTATGCAAAAGCACTGGATTGGAAGGTCTTTCGGTGCGCAAGTTACCTTTAAGGTAAAAGATTCAGACTTGAAATTTGATGTATTTACTACAAGAGTTGATACTTTAAATGGAGTTACTTATGTAGTTTTAGCTCCTGAAAATAAATTAGTAGATGAATTAACATTGCCTGAATATAAAGATGCTGTAGAAAGCTATAAAGAAGCAGCAGCTAAACAATCTGAAATTGAAAGACAATCCGTTACAAAGGAAAAAACAGGAGTATTCACTGGATCTTATGCAATAAATCCTATCAATGGTAAAGTAGTTCCTATTTGGATTTCTGATTATGTATTAGCTACTTATGGCACTGGCTGCGTTATGGCAGTTCCTGCTCATGATGAAAGAGACTTTGCTTTTGCAACTAAGTTCAATTTACCAATTGAAAGAGTTATAACTGATAAAGATCATACTGATCCTAAGCTTCCATACTGCGAGCATGGAATACTTGTTAACTCAGGAAAATTTGACGGTTTAGAAACTGATGAGGCTAAAAAGAAAATAGTTGAAGAACTAGAAAAAGATACGTTAGGTGAAATGAAGGTTAACTTTAGACTAAGAGACTGGTTAGTATCAAGACAAAGATACTGGGGTGCTCCAATTCCAGTTATCTACTGCGACGATTGCGGCATAGTTCCAGTACCAGAAAAAGATCTTCCAGTAAAACTTCCTTATGATGTTGAATTTACTCCAGATGGTAAATCACCGCTTAGTAAATCTGATGAATTCATAAATACTACTTGCCCTTGTTGTGGAAAGCCTGCAAAGAGAGAAGCAGATACTTTAGATACCTTTGTATGTTCCTCATGGTACTATTTAAGATATGCAGATAATAAAAATGAAGATGCGCCTTTTGACCCTGAAAAAATCAATAGGGTACTTCCTGTTGATAAGTATGTCGGTGGACCAGAACATGCATGTATGCATTTATTATATGCAAGATTTGTAACAAAAGCTTTAAGAGATGCTGGTTACTTAAACTTTGATGAACCATTCTTGAGTTTGACTCACCAAGGCTTAATCTTAGGACCGGATGGACTTAAGATGAGTAAATCAAAAGGAAATACAATTTCTCCTGATGATTATATTAAAGAATATGGTGCTGATGTATTTAGAATGTACTTAATGTTTGGTTTTGGCTACACTGAAGGCGGAGCTTGGAGTGACGATGGAATTAAATCCGTAGGTAAATTTGTTGATAGAATCGAAAGAACTTTAGAAACTTGTAGAGAAGCCATAGCTTCAACTGAAAATACAAAGGATTCTATTGATTCTCCTGAAAAAGAATTAAACTTTTGGAAACATACAGCTATAAAAGGTGTTACTGAAGACGGAAATAAAATGCAATTTAACACTGCAATAGCGAGGCTTATGGAATTTACAAATGCAATTAGCAAGTACCTTCAAGAAGAAGTTAAGAATACTAAGTTCTTAAAAGAAACTGTAAGTGATTTCTTAAAATTACTTGCTTCATTTGCTCCTCACTTTACTGAAGAACAATGGAGCTTACTTGGAAATACTTCAACAATATTTAACGAAATATTACCGGAATTTAATCCTTCTGCTTTGGTTAAAGATGAAGTTGAAATTGCCATTCAAATAAATGGTAAGATTAAAGCTAAGATTAATATTCCTTCAAATTTAGATGAAGAAGGTATAAAGAAAGCTTCTTTAGAAAATGATACTATTAAAGAAAATACTGAAGGTAAAAATATAGTTAAAGTCATTGTAATCAAAGGAAGGCTTGTAAATATAGTTGTAAAATAATAGACTTAATAGCTTTCTATGATAAAATAAAAACATCATAGGAGGCTATTTTTATATCAAGAAAAATAGAAACAATGAGTCAAGGGAAATTATATAATACATGCATTTCTTTGGGTCAACATAAAAGAAATGCATGTATACTTTTTGCTTATCTATATTTAATTAATGCCCAAAACTAAATATATTATAAGAACTATAATTAAAATATTATAATTTAAGGTTAATAATTTAATATTCATCCAAGAAATTATGAGAAAAATGATTTGTACTATTTTTTATCTAATAACGTGAGAGTGCTATTGCTATTATAGCCCACTATATTTCAATTTTGAGCATGTAGTTATCCTTTTATTTACACTTCTATAGTTTTTAAATTATTATCAACAATAAGATCTGCTTCAGTAAATTTTATTACTTCTTCAACTGTTACTCCAGGTGCAATTTCTTTTAAAAGAAGTCCTTTTGAAGTCACTTCAATAACTGCCATTTCAGTAATAATAACATTAACTTTTCCAACTGCAGTAAGTGGTAATCTGCATTTTTTTAGTATTTTAGGCTCTCCTTTTGCAGTATGTGTCATAGCTATTATAACTTTTTTGGCTCCACTTACTAAATCCATAGCCCCACCCATTCCAGGTACCATCTTTCCTGGAATCATATAATTCGCTAAATTTCCTTTTTCATCTACTTCTAAGGCGCCAAGCACAGTATTATCTACATGTCCACCTCTTATTATTCCAAAAGACGTTGAACTATCAAAGAAAGCAGCTCCTTGGTTAACTGTAACAAATTGAGCTCCAGCATTAACAATATCTTTATCTTCTTGTCCAGATTCTGGAGCCTGGCCAAGACCAACGAATCCATTTTCTGATTGAAGTATTACATTAACTCCTTCTGGTATATAATTAGCAACCATTGTTGGAAGACCAATACCTAAATTAACAACATCTCCATCTTTTAGCTCTCTAGCAATTCTTCTAGCTATAAACTCCTTGCAATCCATTAGTTTTCCTCCCTAACTATATAATCCACAAATATACCTGGTGTCATTACATGATTTGGATCAATTTCTCCAACTTTAACTATTTTTTCTGCTCCTACGATAACTGTATCTGCTGCTGTAGCCATTAATGTATTAAAATTTCTCGTTGATGCATTATAGAAAATATTTCCCTGCTTATCCACAATTGAGCCTCGTATTAAAGCTACATCGGCTCTTAGTGGCAGCTCTAAAATATATTCTTTATTGTTTACCTCTAATTTTTGCTTTCCTTCCTCAACTAGTGTCCCTACTCCTGTTCCAGTTAAAAAACCTCCAATGCCTGCACCTCCACACCTTATCTGTTCAGCTAAAGTACCTTGTGGCGTTAATTCAACTATTAATTCTCCGGCATTCATTTGAGAACCTGTCTCTGGATTTAATCCTATATGAGAAGCTATCAATTTTTTAATCTGCTTGTTAGAAATTAACTTTGCTATGCCTTTGCCTGGTAAGCTTGTATCATTGGCAATTAATGTTAGATCTTTTACTCCTTTTTGAACTAATCCATCAATCAGCTTTTCAGGAC
>JAEZKY010000165.1 GCA_023435985.1 Bacillota bacterium
CAATGATGTTACTATGAGTGGAGCAAAAATCAATACACAATAAGAGGGGAAAATAAATGATAATTCCAGTAGACAAAGAAAGGATAATGGCTGAATTTAAAACTAAATATGTGGAAGGACGTTTTGAAGACGAATATCCTAAAATACAGAAAAATTTAAATGATAATAAAGAAGCTGCAAGGAAGGAAATATTTTGTGCGTTTAGCGAATTGTGCAGTAAAGCAAAGAAGCAGCAGGAAGAAAGCTTAAAAAACGAGATAAAATATATTTATATTTCATACTTAAGGACAAGCATTCAGCAGAATTCAGGCATATATAGAATCGATTTATATGATGATAAATGGTATTTAGATAAGGAAGAATGCTCAGTAAATATTGATTTAAGTTTTGTATATGAATCGCTTTTTAACTACATAAAAGAACTGCAGGATAGAAAAAAGGAATATGGAAGAACTATAACAGAAATGGATGTTGAAAAAATAAGGCTTAAAGAAGCTGATAAGTACCATAAAATTGGTGTAAGGTTTCTAGAGAGTATAGTAAATGATTTAGTGGAAGGTAATGAATATAAAGAAATGAAAAAGAGTGGTGAAATAAGCATATTAGCAGGAGAATATCGAGATGAAGCTGTGCTAATATATGAAACTTCTAAAAAAATAAAGGATAAGAATTAGGTAGATGGCAATAAATGATAATTACAATGAACACGGGAATGTTTGTTAGCTAAGTTACGGTTATACCTTTAGGGAAGGAGGAGAAATGGATTATTTTTTATTAAAGCAGGATAAAAGATATTCTCAGACTCCAAGAATTTTGGATTGGTTTAATAATTTAAATGTTAAGAACTTAAATTTAGAAAATGTGGAGAAAGTAAAGGATGAAACAATCTTTTATGCAAATTCAGAAAAAAATAATAATTATTTAGACATTTTAGATAATCAGCTATATTTGGTGTCTGAAGAAATGAAAGAGCTGCTTCAAAAATATGTTCCTGATTCAATTTTTAAAATGGCAGTTTTGATTGAATTTAAGAACTCAAAACAAAGCATATATTATCTGCCAATATTTGAAGAAATTGAGGCGTTGAGTGAAGAAGCAGAAATGAATCTAAATAAAACGGTAGTTAAAACGCTTATATTAAATGAAGAAAAGATTAGAAACAAAAAGATATTTAAGCTTAAAGAAAGTTCAAAAACTCTAATAATTGTGAGACTTGATGTGGCAGAGAGCATATTAAGAAGAGACTTTAATGGAATTGAACTTGAAAAACTTGAAATAAGAAGTAAGTAAAGCCAAAGATTTGAAAAATAAATTGAAAGAATGAATTTTAAGGAGGAGAAACTATGACTGCTTATTATGTGGTAAGAGGAGCAAAAATGAAATGCGATAAAGGAAGTAATGTAAGGAAAATAAACCTTCCTGTAAGTCATGGAAGTTATGTTAAAGGAAAGCCAATTTTAATTGAAACTGATTCAACTCTAGATAATATCAGTTATTTTGGGGTGTGCCAAAATGTAGATCGTCTTCCAGAGCAGGTTGAAATAGACGTAATTAATGAGAAGGGAGAATTACAACATGGGAAAAAATGCATTCCAAGTTTTGGCGCTAAGTGGGAAAACGCCAAAGGTGACACAATAATAGAAGGTAAGGCTGCTCTAACTAATGAATCAAAAATATTTTGCAACTGCGGTGGAGTGATAACTTTTGTTTCTCATGGACAAGAATAGAAGTTTGGAATTTCAAAATTAAGAATACTACAGATTAAGTTTGATTTAACACATAGTAAGAAAAGGGGGATTTAGAGAGGAATGGAAGCAATTCACAAGTTAAAGGTATATTGCCCTTATGATATAGTAAAAATAGAAAATATAAAGATTTCATGTAAACCCAATGAGCATGGATATTTATATTTGAAATGTTTAATAGATGACAGTATAAAATTTAAGTATTCAATAGAAGCTTCCACAGAAGATAAAATCATGCTATATGAAGAATTAGAGGGTAAGGAAAAGTCCATAATTTTCACAGGAATAATAGAAAATGTAAGAACAACAAATGAAAATGGAATATATTATTTAGAATTAGAGGCAGCATCAAGTAGTTCAATTCTTGATAAAGAAGAAAAAACGAGATCTTTTCAAGATGCAGAAATGAGTTATGATGATTTAATAAACGAAGTTCTTAAAAGTTATAAAGATATAAGTCTTGGATTTACTCAACGTATGGACAGGCCTATGAGCATTGGAAAGCCACTGTTTCAATATAAAGAAACTGATTATGAGTTCTTAAAGAGGGTAGCAAGTCTTTTAGGTTTAGATTTGGTTTGTGATATAATAAAATATGAAAATGCATTTTATTTTGGAAGGCCGTTAGGCGAAAAATATAAATTAGAAGATGACATAAGTTATAAAGCCTGCAAGGATTTAGAAAGATATCATAAGGCTGTAACAAGAGGCTTTGATGTAGATTTTCATGATACGGACTTTTTTTATTACGAAATAGAAAATCATACTAAGATGGATATAGGAGATCAAATTTATTTTAAACAAAAGGATTTATATGTTAATCAATTTGAAGCTGAGCTACATAAGGGAGAACTTATCTATAAGTATAGATTTTGCAGAGAAAGTGGAATCTGGCAGGATAAATTATATAATGAAAAGATAAGGGGAAGATCCCTTGAAGGAGAAGTATTAGAAACTGATGGTGAAAAATTAAAGCTTCATTTATATATAGATGAAAGCCAAGAGCCTTCAAAAGCAGCTTGGTTTTATTATGCACCACCAAGTGGAAACATACTTTATTCAATGCCGATAGTAGGAGAAAGTGCAACACTTTACTTTCAAGATGAAGTAGATTCAGATCCAATAGTTACAGGCTGCGCAAGGAAGAATGGAAGTACCTGTGAACAAATGTCTGATACAGCTGACAGATATTTTGCAACTGAAACCGGAGACTACCTAGATATACTTCCAGGGGCAATAAATTTACATAGGGATGGCCTTAACGTAAATTTTACTGATGGAGGCGGAATTACCTTTAGCAGCTCAGGAAACTTAAGCATATCGGGAGGAAGTGTAAGTCTAAGTGGTGGAAGTGTATCGATAAATGCTACAAGCCAGATTAAAGTGCAAAAAGGAAAGTCTAGCTACATATCTGCTGAAAATGAGTTCTATACACAAGCAAATACAGTATATGAAAACGGAAGTGCTAGAGATAGTTATGCAGCTTTTATAGATGATGAACCAACTGCTGGAGTTGCGGTGGCACTTGCGAAACAAATGCAAGCATTAGCTAAACAAAATCAAGAGAGTTTAAAATTTAATAATGGAAATTTAATGTCAGCTATGTCAGGATCAAAAACAACTTTTGGAGTACCAGCTACATTCGATGAGTTCTTAGAGCAAAGAGCTAACATGTGTAAAATAGATAATTCAGAGGAAGCACAAATAGTGAATAATGATGGAAAGTCAATTCCACTTAATCAATTACAAGATTGGCAGATTGATGCTTTAAAGCTTCATGAAGATTTACCAGTAAAAGATAAGATTGGAACGGTTTTTAAATTTCTTTATGATAGGTGGATAAAATATCCTTCTGATACTTTTGGACAAATAGCGTTAAATAGTGGTGTACAACCACAATATGCCAAAATAGCGGGAGATTTTACAACAGGTATGGCATTGGAAAGTGTTGCAACTATATCAATTACTGGTTTAAAATCAGCAATTGGAGGATTCTCTTATGATGAAGATGCTATTGCAGGAATTGGTATTGGGAATATTGCTAAGGGAGAAAATAACTCTAGAGAAATTATATTAGATACAGAAAAATCATATAATAGTGCTAGAAATACACTCATAAATGAACTTGACAATACTAGTGCATTTACTAATGGTTCCAAGGCTTACATAGGAAGATTAGAATCAAGTTATGGTTATAACAAGCAAATTGGTAGACAATCATTAGATGGTAAAGTAAGATGGAGATTAGACTATGATAGTGAATTAGGAGTGCATTATAACATTGAGAATTTTACTACTGGAAAGGGCATTAATTCGGTAAAAAAAGTTATACCAATAGATATAAGCTATGATGAATATAAAGCAATTATTGATTCGTGGAATAATTATGTGTGATAATTGAGAATATTGTTCTGTTTTAATAATAAGTGAGTAGGGGAGAAAAATTATGAATGAAGAGAATAGGAAACGTTATGAGGAATTAAAAAAGCGTAATACTGAGAAAATTAAAAAAATAGAGTATTCACATAATATATTATTACAAGAATGCTTAGTAGCATTAAATAAAAATCAATATACATTGAATGATAAAGAAGAAAAATTAGTGTTTGAAATGTTTAATGTTAAAGTTCCTACTTTGGAATGGGGAAGGGTCGATTGGAGAAATATTAATTCATATAACAAAATAGAGAATGTTTTCCAATTATTAGATAGAATAAAAAACAATGAATATTATATAATTTGGGGGAAAGGGCTACCTATTTTAAAAAGTAACATAGATTCAATAATAGATTGTATTGATGATATAACTGCGGTTAGCTTTGATACTTGGTTGTTTGCTACTAATTATTCTGAAATAATAGAGTTTTATCATGAAGGAGAAATAGTAATTGGAGAAATTTAATGTCTCTTCTATAGGAAATCAGAATAATTGGTACTATGTCAAGAAAAAATACAATTAGAATCAAAAATTTAATTTAAATATTGTATTCAAAGAATTTTGAACTTATTACGAAGGGAAGATGGATAGAAGAGATAAAATTTATTTTAAGCAGATAACTATGTAAGGATCACCTCTATGAAGCTCAGCTTCACAGAGGTGATCCTTACGTATAAATACAGATTTTGCAGGGAAAATGGAATTTGGCAGGATAAATTATACAATGAAAAAATCAGGGGAAGATCCCTTGAAGGAGAAGTATTAGAAACTGATGGTGAAAAATTAAAGATTCATTATTCAGATGGATCTATGCTCAGTGATTGCAGGCTTTATGGATATAGTTTTGATAGTAGTGGGGTGGCTGTTAAAATAGATTGAAAATTTGAGGTGTTTGTTCAAAGTATAGAGAAAATATATCACTTAAATTTTAGAAAGACATATTTAGATTGTAAAAATTAATAAAAGTCTTTAAAACCGCGGTATTCAAGGGATTGAAGTGGCGGTTTTTTGTTTTGCAATATGTAGAAATGATGGAGTAGAGAAGTAAAATTAAATATACTTTAGAGTTTAAACTTATATATTTGATATAAAAGTACACAATAATGAATATGAAATAAATTAAGTCATATGATTACGATAATTGTATGGAGGAGAATAATGAAAAATACTAAGAATATTAGAAATCTTATAATAATTTTAGTTGTAATGAGCGGGATATTAAAATGTTGTGGAGTGAAAAATTTAAGTGTTAGTTCAAATATTGTAACAAAAAATCCAGTTAAAGTGGGAGTGCTAGTGTATAGTGA
>JAEZKY010000218.1 GCA_023435985.1 Bacillota bacterium
TGACGCTGTGTATAAGTATAAAATGCTCACATTAAAAAGTTTTAATGAAAATGGATATTTGGATATACAATATCTTGATGAATTTATAAGCATAGAAAATTTAGATAAGAAACAGATAACACAAGAAGGCGATATTGTTGTACGTTTGAGTTATCCAAATACAGCAGTTTATATTACAAATGAACTAGAAGGAATTCTTATAACGTCTTTATTTATAGTTATAAGAATATATAATGATTTTATTTTACCTAATTATGCACAAATATATTTAAATTCGGAAATTGTTAAAAAGCAATTAACAGGAGATATTATTGGCAGTGCTGTATCTGTAGTAAAAGTGAGTTCTTTTAAGGAACTTAAAATACCTATTTATCCAATTGAATATCAAACTAAAGTAATTGAATTAAATAAGTTCATTCTTAAAGAAAAAGATTTATTAAATCAATTAATAGAAGAAAAAACAATTTTCCATAAGTCAATTATAAAAAATTTATTTGAATAATTTGGAGGATTTTAAAATGCAAAAAACAACTCGAGAACAAATAAATTTAACTTTGATGACAGCAGCAAGTATATTTAGAGGTACATTAGATACTGCCTTTTACAAAGACTATATTTTAACAATGTTTTTTATTAAATATTTAAGTGATTCCTATAAAGAATTCTATGATGAATGTACTTTTAAATATAATGGGGATGAAACAAGAATTAAAAGAGCCTTAAGTAGGGCAAAATTTATTTTTGATAAAATGCCAGTGTTTGATTATTTGTATGAAAAGAAAAATGATCCAAACATAGGCGAAATAATTAATAAAGAACTTGATCATTTAGCAGAATTAAATAAAGCAAAGTTAGAAGGTATATTTAAGAATATAGACTTTAACGCTCCAGCTATATTAAGTAATAATAAAAATAAAAATTATCTATTAATATCACTATTAGATGTTTTTGATGGATTAGACTTAAGACCTAGTATATTAAAAGAACCTAGTGTTGTTGGTGATGCTTATGAAGATATGATATCTAAATTTGCAACTGATTCTGGTAAGTCCGGAGATTTTTTTACACCTGTAATGGTTGCAGAATTATTATCTAGATTAGTTAAACCAGAAGAAAATGATAGAATATATGATCCAACTTGTGGTTCAGGCTCATTACTTATAAGAGGCTTTAATAAAGTATCTAGTGGAAATGTTCAAATTTATGGTCAAGAAAAAAATTTACAAACATATTCATTATGTAAAATGAATATGTTCTTACATGGGATATATGATGCAAAAATTGCAAATGGAGATACTTTAACTAATCCACGTCATTTAGAAAATGGAAAGCTTATGAAGTTTCAAGTTGTTGCAGGTATTATTCCATTTTCATTAGATAATTGGGCTGTAGGATTTTTAGATAATTATGGTAAGTATATGGACGCATCTTTGGACCCGTATGGAAGATTTGAATGGGGGGTACCACCATTAAGTAAAGGTGATTTTGCGTTTATTTTGCATATGTTATATTCTTTAGCTGAAGATGGAAGAATGGCTGTTGTAGTGCCTCATGGAGTTTTATTTAGAGGTGCAAATGAAGGTAAAATAAGACAAAAAATATTAGAAGAGAATCTTTTAGAAGCAGTAATAGGACTTCCAGAAAACTTATTATTTGGAACTGGAATTCCTGTAGCTGTATTAGTATTTAAAAAGAATAGAAAAAGACAAGATGTGATCTTTATTGATGCTTCAGGTTACGAACACTACGAAAAAGATAAATACCGAAATAAATTAAGAGAAGAAGATTTAGTAGAAATAGAAAAAGTATATGACAAGTATGAAACCATTGATAAATTTAGCTATGTAGCTACTTTTGATGAAATTAAAGAAAATGATTATAACTTAAATATTCCAAGATATGTTGATACTTTTAATGAAGAAACAAGCAGTGATCTAACCCAAATAGCTAATAATATTACTAAGATTAAAACTAAGATTAACTCTGTGGAAGAAGAAATCTTTAAATATTTAGAAGAGCTAAAATTATAGTTAATATTAAAGTAATTTTTTTAATATTAACTCGCAATTTAAAATGGAATGAAATGTTAAGATATATAAATACTTAAAAATTTAGAGGTAAAACAACTGCAAAATAAATGGAGGCATTCAAAATGAATAATAAGGATTTTTTTAACGAGAATATAAATCAAAATTCAGCTATAAAATTATTAAAAAAATTAAAGTACGAATATATAACTACTGAGAAAGCTAATGAATTACGAGGAAATCTTTATAATGTTTTGTTAAAGCCAATATTAAGAGAATCGTTAAATAGGTTAAATTCATATAATTACAAAGGAAGAGAATACAAGTTTAGTGAGAAAAATATTAATGCGGCTATAAGTGATATTGATGAAATTTTAACAGATGGATTGTTTAAAACTAATGAAAAAATATATCATTCTTTAATATTTGGAAGAAGTTATACTGAAAACTTAGAAGATGGAACTACACGTAGCTTTTCTATACAATTTATTGATTGGGAAAATATAAATAATAATAGTTTTTATGTAGCTAATGATCTTATTGTTCAAAATGAGGATAAGAAAATTGTCACTAATCCAGATTTAATTTTGTTTATAAATGGTATTCCTTTTGGAATAATTGAGTTCAAGGCAGCATTTAATTCGATTAATAAAGGTATAGATCAAATAACATCATATCAATCTAAAGATTATATACTTCAACTTTTTAAATTTATTCAAATTGCAATGGTTACAAATGGGATTGAAACTAAATACGCTACTTGCGGTACATATGGATCTTCGTGGAGTGTTTGGCAAGAAAAAGACACTGATTGGCTTAATAATAAATTAGAAGAACTCTGCCTTGATAGATTACCAACAAACCAAGACAGCAACATTATTAGTCTATTTGCTCCAGGCAGAGTAATTGAATTGATTAAAAATTTTATTATTTATTTTAACAGCGTAAAAATTATATGTAGATATCATCATTATTTTGCTGTAAAAGACATAATTAAAACAATTAATAAAAGTGATGAAAAAGGTAACAGGCAATCTGGAATAATATATCAAGCTCCAGGTTCAGGTAAATCATTAACTATGATTATACTTACAAAATACATTTTATCAGAACTTAAAGCATTTCACCCTAAAGTCATAGTTGTTACAGATACATTAGATCTAGATTATCAAATTAGTGCAAGATTTAATGATGCAGGATTGAATGCTGTTAGGGCTACTACAGTAAGCCACTTAAGGGAGCTAATATATACTAATGAAATAAGTGTTGTTACTACAGTAATCCAAAAATTTAACGCTGATTTAGCACTTGAAAATAGTGAGTCAAGAGATATATTTATTTTAATAGATGATTCTAATTTAAGTAGAGCTAATAAATTAAATACTAATATAAAAAAAATATTTCCAAATGCTTGTTATTTAAGGTTTACATCAAATCCATTCTTAAAAAACAATAAAGCATTGGATAAGTATAGTGAAAATTTAATTCATTCTTATACAATAGAGGATGCAGTTAATGATAAATCTACTATACCAGTTTTGTATGAAGAAAGAATGGAACAAAGTTTTTGCATGCGATTAGACACAATAACTAGAAATTTAAATGATAATTATAAAAGCCAATTTTTAAAAAAATGGAATTTGTTTAAAAAAAATCATCAAGTCAGTGAAACGTACAATTTAATTGAACCAGATATATTTACGAAACAACGGAATTTATTTAAATATGTAACATCTAGTCCCCAAAGATTAAACGCTATAACTTTTGATATTAATGCACATTTTGTGAATAATTTTAAATCTAAGAATTTGCCGTATACAGCAATATTAGCAGCAGACTGCCAAACAGATGCAATTAAATATTTAAGGGCATTTGAAGCTTTAGGAGACTTAAATGTTGGTCTGCTTATTACACCAACATTTTCAATGAGAAACCATAATAAGGCTTATAGGAGAAGTGATCCAGAAGGTGAATTTTGTGATGAAATTATTGAGAAGTATGGTAATTATAATTATTATAATGAAATTATAATAAACAAGTTAAATAATGGTGAATTGGATTTATTAATAGGTGTTAATAGAATTTTAACTGGTTTTGATATTCCACAAGCTACTATTTTATATATAGATAAAAATATAAAGGAGTATGCATTATTTCAAGCAATTTCAATTATTAATCGTCCATATAGTGGAAAAGAGTATGGATATATAGTTGATTATAGAGGCGTAATTAAAAATTTAAAAATTACTACTGAAATGTATTCAAAATTTGCATTATGTGATATTAGCCTTATTATAGATCATCTAAAAAGAGATTATAGGAAACTTACTGATTTCTTTAGCTTAATTGAAGATAAGAGAGATCATGAGAAATATGAACTTTATTTATCAGATAAAAAATTAAGAGAAGAGTTTTATAATATATTATATAAATTTAGTATAAATTTTTCTATCGCATTAGAGTCTGAGACAATATCTAATTATTTTGATAAGTTAGATAAAAAGGAACTAGAAGAATATAAATCTTGTTTTATGTTCTATCAAAAATTAAGAGAATCTGTGAAACATAGATATTCAGATGTTATTTATACTAAAGAATATGAAGCTAAAATTCAGAAAATATTTGATAACTATATATCAACAGAAGATATTTTCAAGATTACTAACCTTTCTGATATTTTAAACAAAGAAGCCTTTGACAAAGAGATATGTAGAATAGACAATTCAAGGTCAAAAGCTGACACTATTAGATCTCGACTAAGTAGCAGCATATTAGAAAAGTGTGATGAAAATCCAGCATATTATCAGAAGTTTTCTGATAGAATTGAAAAAACATTTGAAGAGTATAATAATAGACAACTAACAGATTTAGATTACTTAAATAAAATTGAAGATATACTGAAAAACTACAGGGAAAAGAAAGATTGCATTTATTATCCAGATTCAATAAAAACTAATGAAGATGCAAAAGCCTTTTATGGGGTTTTGACTGATGTTATTGAGGAAAGTAAATTTTCTTATGAACTAAAAGAAGAAGATATTGGGAGGGTAGCCTTAAAAATTGATAATATAATAAAAGAAAATATTAAAGTTGATTGGCATGATAATATAGATGTACAAAATAAGATAGCTCAAGAAATTGATGATATTTTGTATGATTATACTCGTGACAATAGAGTAGAAATTCCTTTTGAAGATATAGATGAAATAATTAAAAAAGCAATTAATGTAGGATTAAATAGGTATTAGTAAAACAAATGTAACTTATAATTATAAGTTATTGTGTAAAGTATTAATATTACTTAAATAGGAGAATGGTCAGAATAATTAAAATTTCCATCAATCTTCCGACCATCAGCAAGGTATGCTTTATTATTTTAAGATATAATATGTAAAGATATGATATTTTTAATCTAAGGTTTGATTTATTTCTAATTACGAATAGATATAATAAAATACGTTGAGTTATTATTTAATAAAACTATTCAAAACACACCTCATGTTGAAACTAGTATCCAACATAAGGTGTGTTTTGCAATGCTTGGAGTTGGATATTTTAATAAAAAAATCTAGTCTGTTTTCATGAAATCCAAAAATTATATCAAACTTTTAGATAACAGCAGTTTAGTATATAATTTAATTACAAAGTTAAAATATATTGATATAATAAAATAAACAAATTACAATAAAATGGAAAAGTAAAGTGATTGGATTAAAATATGAATTTTTCATTTGAATATGAAGAAGGTGAGCACTAAGATGACTGATATAGAATTATTGGAGATATTGAAAATTGGTGAAACTGTTGATGTTGAATGTAAAGAGGGAGAAAATAAAATTCCTAATTCTTTATGGGAAAGTTATTCTGCCATGGCGAATACAAATGGGGGAATAATAATTTTAGGAATAAAAGAGAATAAAGCAAAGGGTACATTCGAAGTTCAAGGTGTTAAGAATATTGATAAAAGAATACAGGATTTTTGGAATACTATAAATGGAAACAAAGTTAACCGAAATTTATTGAAGGATGACGATGTAGAAAAATTAACTATTGAAGGAATGGATGTTTTAATTATAAATGTGCCTAGAGCTAATTATAAAGAACGACCAATATATCTAAATGAAAATCCATACAAAGGAACCTATAAGCGTAATGCTGAAGGTGATTATAAATCTACTGAAGAAGAAGTTAAAGCTATGATAAGAGATGCATCAGAAGAAGGCAATGATGGTGTAATACTTGAAGATTACACAGTAAAGGATTTAGATGAAGATACAATAAAGAAATATAGAAATAGGTTTAGCTCTAGAAATCCAGATCATCCTTGGAATGCACTTGATACTGAAGAATTCATTGAAATGCTTGGTGGAATAAAGGAAGACAGAAGAAGAAAAATAAAAGGTGTGACAGTAGCAGGAATGCTTATGTTTGGAAAAGGTCTTTATATTAGAGATTTGTTTGCAAAGATAAATTTTGATTTTAGGGAAGAAATTGATGTAAGCTCTGATCAAAGATGGTCAGACAGGTTTACTATAGATGGAACCTGGGAAAATAATATCTATAATTTTTATTTTACAGTAATTAATAAACTGACAAGTAATGTTAAAGTACCATTTAGATTAGAAAATCTTGAACGTAAGGATGATACTTTAGTTCATCAGGCAATAAGAGAAGCATTTGTAAATCAAATAATTCATGCTGATTTTAATATACAGGGAACTTTAAAGATTATAAAAACTAAGGATAGTTTGGAATTTACTAATCCAGGAAGTTTAAAGATAGATTTAGAAAGTATATTTAAAGGTGGAAATTCTAAAAGTAGAAATCCTAGAATTCAAAAGATGTTTTCTTTAATAGGATTAGGTGAAGGAGCAGGATCTGGATTCCCTAAAATTTTAGCAGCATGGAATGAACAAAGTTGGAGAACACCTGAATTAAAAGAGGAAACTAATTTAAATCAAGTTTCTTTGAAATTGTGGATGATATCTATGTTACCAGAAGAATGCTTAGAATCATTAAAAAGTATATTTGGAAAAGCGTTTAATTCATTTAATAAAGATGAAGTATTAATACTTGCAACAGCATATTTAGAAGGTAGTGTCAATAATGCTCGTATTCAATTAATGATGGATAAACATTCATATGATATAACTGGAATATTACATGATTTAGTTGAAAAAGAAACATTAATAGTAGATGGTTATGGAAGAGGAAAAGTATATTATTTAAATGAGGAATATAATTCGAATGATGAGTGTAATAGGATACTGGTTAAAGATAAAACTCAAAATAATGATGAAATAAATATTTTAGAGTATATAAAAGTGAATGGCAGTATTAGTAATAAGGAATGTAGAGAAACTTTTAAATTTGGGAAAACAAAAGCATTATCATTATTTAATAATTTAGAAGAGTTAGGAAAAATAAAAAGGGTTGGTAAAGGACCGCATATAAAATATGTAATAATGGATTAAAAAAATTATCGCCCGCTTATCGCCCGCTTTAATCACCCGCTTAATTCGTTGATTGACCGGGCGATTGTTTAAGAAACTATTATTGAGGAGATATTATTTATTAAAACAATTTAAAATGCCCCTCATGTTAAATTTGTTATTCAACATGAGGGGATTTTCTAATATTTATTAAATGATTTATCTAAGTTTAAAAGTTTTAGTATTTAAAGAATGCCGAGTAGATTTATTCAGAATTATATGGAAACAATTCTTCCAATAAATCTTCCCTTAAGGGAAAAAATGTGGCAAGTTAAAAGAAATTATAATGATGCTTAAAAGCAACTAAACATCAGGACTTTTGAAATTAATAATATAACTTAAACTTTCCCTTATATAAGTAATTTATTTGGCATTGTTCTAAACTAATTATAGAAGAGTTAAGAGTTTGGGCACAAAAATAATAATTAACTTATGATCATATAATGAAGTTTCCCTTAAAGTTTCTCATTTAAGGGAAAAAATCAAGAATGTTTAGTATATCATTGTGGAATTATATGTAAAAAAAATTTCCCTTAAAATCTTCATTTTTTAAGGGAAAAATGGATAATGCTTAGTATATTACCTTGAAATTATGTGTAAAACACTTCCCTCAATTTTCCCTTAAGAGAAAAAATACAATAGTGTATGGGAAGTTATGGTAAAATATAAAAAGCACTCACAAGTACCTAAACATCAAGGTTTCAAAGTATCATAAAATACGATAAATTATGATTTGGTACAAGATATTTCCAATACAGAACTCGGCTTATGGCTTATCTCGCATATATGAAAAACACTAGGTTAATGCCTAGTGTTTTTCTTATTTATAACAATTGTTGTTTATTTTACATAAGAAATGGTATAAACTATTTATTAAGATTCAAATGATTATAAAGATAATTTAAATAATTATATGATTATTGACGTTAGTTGATTTATTGATTGACGGAAAAAACTAGGAGGACAACCTATAATATGATGATAAAAAAGCGCCTTGTAATATCAAATCTTATCATGTTAGTGGTTCCAGCAATATTAATAGTAGTTATTGCAGTTGGAGTACTTGAGGGATTTACAGAAATATATGGTAGGAAGATAAAAGTTTTTGAACAGGATAGCGTAATTTCTGATATACAAAAGACTGTATATTCGTATGGAAAAGACATAAAGACAAATTATGTAAAACTTGAAGAATATAATAAAATAGAACAAGATCTAAACAGTGAAGGGTATAATTTGTTATTGACCAGGAATGGAGATGTAATATTTTCCAGTATAACTGATTATGATAAAAATGCTATGACTGGTGTTCAAAAGGATGTTCTAACATCAGCGGATTCAATAGTGCTTGAAGTTAATTCTGTTAGTTTAGTTAAAGATGCTTTTGTTAAGGATGGAGATTCTATTAGTATTATAGCTGTTAAATCAAATAATAACTTGACAAGCAGGCAGCGTATGAGAGCAGAAGCGAGAACTTTTTTAGCTAGTTATATGGGAATTGTATTAATAGTAGCTTTGTTTATAATAGTTATGATTAATGGGATACTATCATCCCGCGTAGCTAAAAGCCTGATAAAGCCTTTAGAGCTATTAAGCTATGGTGCAGGCCAAATAGAAGAAGGTAATCTTGATTTTAAAATGAATTATGGAGGTACAGATGAATTTGCAAAGGTGTGCGCTGATTTTGATAAAATGAGAATCAGGCTTCAGGAATCAGTTGCCATGCAATTAAAATATGAAGAAAATAGAAAAGAATTGGTTGCAGGAATATCTCATGATTTACGGACACCATTAACAACAATTAAAGGATATTCAAAGGGATTAAAGGATGGAATCGCAAATACAGATGAAAAGCGTGAGAAATATTATGAAATTTTATATAATAAGTCCTGCGATATGGATGTGTTGGTAGATAAATTATTCTTTTTTTCTAAATTAGATACAGGAAAGTTTCCATTTAACTTTGAAAATGTAAATTGTAATGAATTCTTTTATAATTTTTTCAAAAATGCAGAAATGGAGTTTAAAGGAAGTGGACTTAATTTAACGTATGAGAATAATTGTAATGAGGATATCTTTATTAATATGGATTTTGAAGAAATTCGTAGAGTTCTTATTAATGTACTTGAAAATAGTGCAAAATATAAAGTTGACGAATATGGGAATGTAGATATTACAATAGATGAAAAAGAAAATGACATTGTTTTAAAGATTAAGGATGATGGACCAGGGGTTTTAGAAGAAAACCTTCAGCGTTTATTCAATAGTTTTTATAGAGAAGATTCATCAAGAGCCAATTCAAGTGAAGGCAGTGGACTTGGGCTTTCAATATGTGAATATATAATAAAAGCACATAAGGGCACAATTATTGCTAAAAATATGAATGGGCTTGCTATTATCATAACTTTACCAATTTTTAAGAAGAATTAACTATGATATCAAAAGGTTTTAGTATGTATTAAAATTAAACATATTAATTATAATAGGAGAAGAGAAGATGCGAAAAATATTGATTATAGAAGATGATAAGCTCATTGCGGAATTAGAAAGAGATTATCTTGAGGCTAAGGGATTTGAAACTGAAATTGCAAGTAATGGAAATATAGGATTAGAACTTGCATTGAGTAAGGAATTTGACTTAATACTTCTCGATTTAATGCTTCCAAGTAAAGATGGATTTCAGCTCTGCAAGGAAATACGAAATAATAAAGAGATACCGATACTTATGGTTACAGCTAGAAAGGATTCGGTAGATAAAATTAGAGGGCTTGGGCTTGGAGCTGATGATTATATTGTTAAGCCGTTTGACCCTAGTGAACTTGTTGCCAGAGTGAATGCACACATTTCTAGATATGATAGATTAACGTCGATGGAAAAAAGTGATAAGTTAGGAAATGGAGTTATGAATTTTGGACGACTAAAGATATTCACAAAAGGAAGAAGGGTATATATTAATGAGATAGAAGTTAAATTAGCTAATAAAGAATTTGAACTTCTCTTATTTTTAGCTAGTAATCCTAATATTGTATTTTCTAAAACAATTCTTTTAGACAGGATTTGGGGAATGGACTCCTTTGCAGATGTTGCAACTGTTACAGTACATATCAATAGAATAAGAGATAAAATTGAAGAAGACAGCAGTAATCCCAAATTTATAGAAACTGTGTGGGGAGCGGGTTATAGATTCAAAGCTTAAATAATTACGATTTGGCCAATTTATTATATAATTTTTTAACAATATTTTAATAAAGTTCGTACATTTTAACTATAGATTTCTAGTTAACTAATGTACGAACTTTATTTATTGTTTAAATAATTATATTATCTTTAAAATATAATTATAGTTTAGAAATTGTTTAGATATATATGTAAAAATGTTCATAGATATCCAAGCTACGAGATACTTTTTATTTGAAAAAATTTAATGAATAGAATGTTAAATTTATAATTAAAGCAAATTAGCATTTAATGTTACAAAAGGGAGGGTAAAAATGAAAAATGTAAAAAAAATAGTTATATATGCTGTAATAATTGCAGTTGTAATAGGCGGAGCTGTGGTGGCTAAAACTAAGTTGTCATCTAGCGCAAAGGCCAAACCAACACAGGCGGCAGTGAGTAAAACTTCAGTAGAAGTTCAAACTGCAAAAATGACAGAAAAAAATGCAGGAGATACATATAAGGCTACTTTGGAAGCCTATCAGCAGGGAGTAATAACC
>JAEZKY010000208.1 GCA_023435985.1 Bacillota bacterium
AATGTATAATAATTCTTTTTCTTCTTGTTTCAATATTGAATTTTTTTCATAACCATCAATACACGTTAACATTTTATCTATATCAAAGCCAGCATTCTTTATACACTTTATTATAAAATCCCAAATGTCCATTATTCTTAAATCTAAAGTCATATAATCAAAATCTATTATATTTACTTCATTATTCTTAGTTAAGAAATTATGATACGCTAAATCATTATGGCAAAGACAAACAGTCTCTCCTGATTTTCTCAAATCATCATATTTACTTTTTTCAATAGCTTCTTGTACATGCTTAGTTTCTAATAGATATTTATCTACATTGTTAATAAATAGCATATCAAATTCATTCTTATATTTATAACTATTCACTAGCTCTTTCATCCAAATCAATTCATCATATGATTGTTTAATCTTCTCTTTTAATGATATATCTAAAAAATCTTTATTATATTTACCCTCCAAGTATTTTCTTAAATCCTTAGATGCTTTATGCATTAAAGCTACGTTTTCTGCACAAAGACTAATTTCTATTGGATTAGTAAATGACGCTTCTCTTCCATCTAAAATATCCATGACAATATATATATTGTCTCCCCACTTCTTATAACTTAAATTATCCTTAAACTTTTTATACGTTATTACATTACTATAACTTTTTTTAACATAATCTAAAGAATCACTTATCAGTTTTATTCTATCTTCCCCATAGTTTACTTTTTTTAAGATTTTATTACCCTCATCTGTATATATCATAAACACTTTTCTAAGTGGAACAATATCATTCACTTTTATTCCTATTTCATTAAAGAAATCCAAACTCAAATCATAATCGCATAAATATTTCTTTTCTGAATACTTAGTTTTATTCATACTTTTCCTCCTAATAACTAAGCTTTAGGTATCACTATAATCTTATATGACTTGATACCTATACGATAAAACTTTTACTTTCATATTTTAAACTTCTCTTTAACTCTAATAATGCTTCTACCTCATTTTTTTCCTTCTCATTCTCTTCACATTCCATACTGCTTATATTTAATGTACTGTACATGCTAGTAATACGCCCTTTTTTGCTATTTCTATATCTTTCCCATACTTTTAGGAAATCTTTTGGATAACTAAGTAATCCTTTTAAATAATCAATGCTGTTATATGATAAATGTGATTCATACACAAATGCTTTTAATAGCTCTTCTTCATCTATATCAAGCTCTTTTCTTTGTAATCTTTTTATATAATTATACAAATCTTCCTCCACTAAATTGTACGTCATCGCTTTAACTGTTCCTATCTCAATTTTATTCTTATTCCTTCTTAAATTATTTTTATCAACTTTACCAAGACAGATCTCACTTCTATTCATACTTCGTCTAATAACACCAAAATAATCATGTTCATCAATATAATTTAATGCATTTACAGCTTGTGTCAACATTATTTTCCCATTTGATAAAATAAAATTTTCTATTTCATTTGTACAAGTTCTATTAAATATATAATCATAATGCTTTTGTAATCTTCTTATTTGAACTTTATAAGATTCAACTTCTTTACCTATCGTACTCTTTATTCTATTTAGCTCATTAAAACTACAACCTAATAAGGCTTTTTGAAGTTCTACAATTAAATTAATTTGAGAAATAATATCATTTTTGCTTATGTTTCTATCATAACTAAAGTGTTGTCCAATAATAGTTATTCCCTTAATACTTAACCATTCCTCAAATGATAATTCATCCATATTAACTTCCTCCATTAAAATAACTATTAATAAACTTTTCTCTAATCTCACAATCATCTAAATATTTTTCCAGCTTATTTAGAAAAAACTCCTCTCCCCAAGGTTGCTGCTCCCAATATACTTGCAACCCTATCTGCCAAAAAGCCTGAGGAAATCTCATGAACTCTCTTATTAAAGGCACCTCATCTTCTCTTACTTCCATATTCTTTTTATAGGCATCTAATATCAAATCTAATTTTTTCTCATCCCACTTTCCATCTTTCATAGCTCTTATTAACAGGGAACTTAAATCATGAAGATGTGAATCTAATATACAATAATCAAAATCTATAATGTTAATATTTTCATTGCTGTCTATTAATATATTATGATGGGCATAATCATGATGACAAAACCTTCTTGTAAAAACTTCTTTCTCCATGATCTTTACATAATTATTTTTTTGAAGACCCATTATACTTTTTTCTGCCCTTTGAACTTCCTCATTAATTCTCTCTAAATACAATAAATCAAAATTAGATTTATATGCTTTTTGATTTATTCTATTTTTAAAATCAAGTATTTCATTTTTCCGTGTCTTAAATACATGTGACCAAGAGAACCATCCTATCCTAGGTTTCATCTCCTGCTCCACTGTAAAACCACTGCTGCACTGATGCAACTTAGAAAGTTCACTTGCTATCATAGCTAATTCCAAAGGATTATCATAATTACTTTCCCTTGCCGAAATCCATTTCGTTAAATAGACATATTTTTCTCCAAGATTTCCATATTCTTTTCCATACTTATTCATAATAAATTCTGGAATATCTTTAAATCCTTTTTTTTGCAGATGCTTCATTGCAGAAAAGATAAAATAAAAATGAGAGAATTGATACTTAATTACTTTTAAACAATATCTCTCATCCTTCGTAACTATTTTGTAACTGTTCTTCACTTTTTCTATATAATTTACATTCAAGCTATAATTTTCTTCAACATAGCCTTTAATTTTAAGTATCTCTTTATTATTCTCCATAAAACATTCCTACCAGCCATTATTTATTTTTATTATATGTTTCTAAATAATTTATTGTGATTTAGATTCACAAAAATTAAAATATATTAATACCTTGTAATATATGTATTTATTGAGGTGTTCATATGAAAATTGCCATTGATGCTCGCAGTGCTACTTTACATCAAGGAACTGGTATTGGTACTTATACAAATAATCTCATATCAGAAATTCTTTCGTGTAATTCAAATGATGACTTCACTCTATTTTGTTTAGGAAAATTTAATGAGAACTTTAACAAAAAAAATACTAATATAGTATATTCCTCTGGTAGACATGGCGGTTTTTATGAGAAATATTATATTCCAAGTATATTAGATAAACTTCATGTTGATTTATATCATATTCCCCAGAATGGAATAGGATTTGATTTTGATACTCAAATTCCAACTATAGTTACAATACATGACTTAATTCCATATATTATGCCTGAAACTGTTGGTAAAAGTTATTTAGAAAGATTTCTACGCGATATGCCTAGCATAATTTCTAATTCCTCTGGAATTTTAACGGTTTCTGAGCATTCTAAAAAAGACATCCTTAAGTTTTTCAGTTCTTATCCTGAAGATAAAATATTTGTGACACCACTTGCTGCAAATGATAATTTTAAACCGTTAGATAAAAATACTTGTAAATTATATGTTCACTATACCTTTGGCATCGATGATCCATATGTGCTATACATTGGTGGATTCAGTCAAAGAAAAAATGTTTTAGGTTTAATTAAAGCTTTCAATAAAATTTATAAAGATCTTAATAAATCTTACAAATTATTGCTTGGAGGTCCATTAAAAGATGAAGGCGAAAAGCTTTTTAATTTTGTGAAAGATAATAACTCACAAGATAATATTATTTTTTGTGGATACTTAGACGATGATATCTTACCAGTTCTTTATAGTGGCTGTGATGCATTTGTTTACCCATCCCTTTACGAAGGCTTCGGTCTTCCACCACTAGAGGCAATGAGTTGCAAGGCACCTGTAATAACTTCAAATATAACTTCAATTCCAGAAGTAACTGGAGATAATGCAATTTTAATCAACCCATATAAAACTAATGAATTAGAAAAAGCATTAATTACACTTCTAAACAACGAGAATCTAAAAATTGATCTTAGTGAAAAAGGTTATGAAAGAAGCCTTCAATTTACTTGGTCAAAAACTGCTCAAAATACATTAGATGCTTACCAGCACTTAATAACTTAATTCTAAAATAAATAATATCCAACGTAAGAATTAAACTTGCATTACAATTTATCAAAATTCCATACGATTTTATTCCAAGAATCTAAAATCAGTTTACAGTTAATAATCTACAGTTTACGGTGGAAGATTTTTAGCTTTTCTTAAATTACATTTTTTTAAATACTTGAAAAGCTTTCTGCTTTTCACTGTAAACTGATCTAATATTTCACTACCAGTTTCTTTTTATGCCATTTTTCTACATTTTTATTCCATTTTAATTTACAATATCTCTTCATATTAGTAACATAAATGTTACTATTACTATTAATATTAATAGTAATAAAGGAGAGGATAAGCATGCAAATCAAATTACTCAAACGTATTTTTACTGTTTCATTAATAGTATCATCGTTAATAAGTGTAAATAGTACAGCAGTATATGCTAAATCATTTTCAAACACTACTTCTACGATTAGTTCAAAAGAAGAAGTATCAGCTAACTTAATTTCTTATAATGGACAAGCATTAAATCCTTATTGGGGATTAGGAAAAAATCAGACAGAATACATAAGTAATGACAGGCCTTACAACTGGTATATCGATCAAGGAGATACAGGATATGCTTCAGATAACAACTGTGGTCCATCTAGCGTTACAATGGCATTGCAATGGCGAGATGAGAATTTTGATAAAACTGCTGCTGATGCTAGAGATACATATCCAAAAGACGGCGGTTGGTGGTATACAGATGATGTTAAAAATTATCTCAATTTGAATGGTGCAAAATATAGTGAAAATCGTTTAAGCGAAAAGTTTTTAAAAAATATTTTAAGTCAAGGTACTATAGCAATTCTTTGTATTGATACAACTTACATACAATATAATAGTAATTCCGAGCAAAGAGTAGGAAGATTTTACAACTATGAAGGTGGACATTTTATAGTAGTTAAAGGTTATAGAGTAGTGGATGGAAAAACTTACTTTGAAACTTATGATTCAAACAATTGGGGTGAACGCTATAATGATGATCAAGAGAAAGGTAAAAATAGATATTACCTATCTAAAGATTTAATGAATGCAGCTGCACATAATTATAATTATGCTATCGTTATATACCCTTAGCATTGCAGAAATAAAGTCGAAAACTCAAAAAGAAATTGGACATTCTTAAGTAATAATTATATTACCATAAATCTCAAACATACTATGTTTGGGATTTATTTTTTTACATAAAGAAGAACTGCAGACTATTTTTTAGTACTACAGTCACATCTTTAACCTATGACTTATTAAGTTCTTGCTTTATTTTTGCATATTTATCGTAATCAGCAATTTCCGGGGTGTTTTCTTCAATATTACTTAGTACCACAAGTGGACTCTGACCAATAAAATTCTTTACCGGATTTTCAATTTCTTTATTGTTATAAGTGTATAGATAGCTTGAAAAGAATTTCCCATCTTCTACATACTTGAGAGCTTCATCATTATTTGTTATTACATAAGTTATGAACTTTTCAATAAGCTTTTCATTATCATTATTTTGATTTAATACTAATAAATTATCCCCCTCTGCAGCGAAAAATTTGTTTCCTCCAGGTTTAATACTTGGTACATTTCCTATGCTCCATTCACATTTCTCATCTATCCCTATTATCTCTCTCATTGCATTATTAGAAGATATTCTTGCTAGAAATTCTCCTCCATCTTTTAAATTTAAAATATTATTCTCCTCTAATTTCTTAATCATAGCTTGAACTTGTAGTTCTATTTCATCTGCATTTTTTTCGCTATCATTTAACATCTCCATAGTTAATAAATCTAATAAATCCTCATAGTCTTGTCCTGTCGCATTTATTATACTTACTTTTCCATTGCTTTTTGTATAAATATCCTTACCAATTCTTATAACATCATCCCAAGTATTAATACTATCTCGTTGATATCCATAATCCTTTAACATATCCTCTCTAACATAAAGAGCTAGCGGCTTGGAAGTTAACGGTATTCCTGTTGTTTTATCATCGCACCTAACTTGAGCTACTCTATATTTCGAAAAATTTTTAATATAATCATCTAGGAGCTTATCTTGGGTATTATAATAGCCCTCATCATTTAATTTCAACCTTTGAAAATCAAATCTATCAATTTGTATTATGTTAGGAATCCTTGTTTTATTATTTCCATTTACATTATCTAATACATCATTGTAACTTTCAGCCTTTTCTATAGTAATAGTTGTCTTATCGTTTTGCTTCATAAAATCATTTGCACATTCAACCAAATAATCATAAGAATCTTCATTTACTAGAAGTTCTATACTTCCCTTGACTTGTTGATCTTTATTAGTCTGAAATAAATTAATACTTATTATTCCTATTATTGAAATGCAAAAAAACAGAACAAAATATTTTATTTTAATTTTCATGTATTATACCTCTAATTAAATAGAACTTATTTTTTCATGTATTTCTATTATCTCCACTGCCAAATCTTTAAAAGTCATTGTTGTCATTAAGTGATCTTCTGCATGAACTAAGAGTAATGAAAATTCTATTTTATCAGATGCAGCTTCACCCTGAATTAAACTTGTTTGAGAGCTGTGCGCATACCCAAGCTCCTCATCAGCTTTTATTATCTCTTCTCTTGCTTTATCAAATTCTCCTGCTTTAGCTAATGTAATTGCTTCTAAAGAATGACTCCTCGCTTCTCCGCTATGCATTATTATATTTAATATTATCTCTTCCATACTTTATTCCCCTCTTTATATTAAACATTTAAAAATATATACTAACCCCAAATACCTTAGGCACATGAAATTATATTAATCTATTATTTTTTAATTGTGCCTTAACATTATAATCATTAATTTTACTACTTTTTCCTAAACTTTTAAAGAATAAACTCTCATATTATTATAAATAAAGAAAAAGCTAGGATTAATAGTCTTGTAATAATCCTAACTTTTATACTCTTAATTTTTACTTTCTTCTAGCACAACTGGTAGATCAACAGTTTTCTTATCTCTTATTACCTCTATAGTCAAGGTATCTCCTGCATTTTTACCGTCTTTTATGTCTTTAAGTTCATCAAATGTCTTAGCTTCTTTCCCGTCACACTTAACAATGATATCACCTATTTTTATTCCTGCCTTTTCAGCTGGTGAAAATTCATCAACAGAAGCTACATATAGGCCTTCTGATAAACTGTATTTTTTAGCTGTATCACTATCAATTGGTCTTATTTGAATACCTAAATTTAATATAGGTTTTGATAAAGCATCAATCTTATTTTTTACTTCATTTATAGGAATTGCAAATCCTATACCTTCAACACCAGCATCTCCAGCTGCTTGAGAACCTATCTTCATAGAATTTATTCCTATAACCTGGCCTTTTGCATTTACTAATGGTCCCCCACTATTTCCTGGATTAATGGCTGCATCAGTTTGAATTAAATTAACGCTTTCTCCATTTTGAGTATCTATTGTTCTATTACTACCACTTATAACTCCCTTAGTAAGTGTTTGTGCAAAATTCTTTGAAAGAGGTGTTCCAATTGCTATAACTTCTTCTCCTGGATAAACTTCATCAGAGTCTCCAAGTTCTGCAACTGCTGGAACCTTAGTGCCATCTTTTAACTTAAGCATTGCAAGATCTTTTTCTTGGTCATAGTTTACTACTGTTGCACTTACTTCAGTATTATCACTCAAGGTTACTGTAATTTCTTTAGCACCTTGAATTACATGGTAATTAGTTATTATATATCCATCATTATTTATTATGAAGCCTGAACCCATACCATCTACTTCTCCACCAACAAATCCATTATCACTTACTCCTTTAGTTGAAACAATAACAACTGCTGGTGCTACCTTGTTGAATGCATCTGCTGCTGACATTGCATCAGATGAACTTGATGAAAAAGATTGTGGAATAGTACTTACAATTTGTTTAGTAGCAGCCATATTATTTGACTTCATTAATGTATAGGTAATTCCGCTTCCTAGAGCCCCTCCCAATATTGTAATACATAACATCCCCGCAATTTTTCCAAGTACCCGTATACCTCTTCTCTTCTTTTTCTTCGGTTCTACATAAATATTATTATTATTTTGAAATGAATTTTCCCAGTCAGTTTGTTGTCCTTTATCCACTGGTAATGATTCTACATCAATAAATTTTTCGTCATTATTCATATATTTTCCTCCTATTTATACTAATAAGTAATTTATTTCACTAATATTGAGCTATTGAACTTTTATAAATTAAAAATATAAAAACATATTTCAAATTCACTATAGTAGTAACTCTATAGTGTTAGTATAAAATGATTATGTGTCAAACAAATGACAATAATAGATAATTAAATATAAATTTTTATAGTATTCATATTTATTATAACCTCATCTATCCAAGTATCCAATTTAAAGATATATACGAGTTAGCTGGCCTGCTGCTTTTTAGCCAATTTTTTTACATCCTTTATAACACTATTCACTCCATTAGCAATTGCATCTGGATCTAACTGCGAAAGTGGTGATCCATCTACATCTTCCTTATATACTGTTGTATAATCTGAATTTCCTATTTTTTTAATCGGATCTTCTTCATTATTACTTATTAAATATAATGGTTTATTTCCTAACAATCCAGCTGTCTGACTATTAGATGCTCCATTATATAAATTTCCTAATTCATTAGAAACTGCCTGCTTATAATTTTTCTTATTCTTTAATCCATTAAATTCCTCTAATTCATCCCCACTTATATGATCTTCAAAAGTTTTATTTTCCATGGTAAGCCCCATTTTACTTAGTAATGCAGTTAAATTAAAGTTTGAACCAACTGCTTCAAAGCTGCTTCTATAATAAGGACCTTTAATATTATCTTTAAATTCCTTAGTCTGCATCTTCTCTTCCGATATAGGGTCAACTAACACAACTCCTGCTACGGAATCTGGATATAAATTCATAAAGTTTGTAGTGACTAGACTTCCATATTCTTCACCAACCAGAATGTATGGTTCTGGTGCACCAGCTTTTCTAAGTAAGAGTTTCAAATCTTTTGCTTGTTCTTCGGGGGTTCTAACATCTGTTCCATCATTGAAACCATATCCTCTTCTATTATATGTAAAAGTTGAGACTTTATTTTCCTCTAATGTCTTGCAGACTTCATCCCATTCATACATGTCAGCTCCTAGAGCTCCGTCGAATACCACAGTATAATCCCCTTCAGGCTTAAGTTTATATTCCAATTTTCTTCCATCTATTCTGACATATTTAAATCTTGATTTTAATCTTGAGTTATCTATCATATTAGTTATAATTTGTGATACAAACCCAAAAGCTATAAGCAACGCAATAAAGATAATACAATTTTTAAAAATTCTTCCCTTGCTAATTTTGTTTTTTTCAACTTTATGCATTCCATTAGAATGTGATAAAAACTTCATGCTTAGACTCTACCCCTCTCCTAATTTTAGATTAGGTTTTGCATTTATATTCAAATCAGACATTATTCCTTCTTGATAATTAAAATAAGCTGCACTTCCTATCATTGCTGCATTGTCAGTACATAATATTGGCGATGGAAACAAAATCTCGATTCCCTTTGCTTTTCCCTCTTTTTGAAGTGTTTCTCTTAAGCATGAATTAGATGCAACTCCGCCTGCCACTGCAATTTTACTCACTCCTCTTTTTTCACATGTCAAAAATAAGTTAGTTTTTAATACATCAATTATTGCTTTTTGAAATGATGCTGCAATGTCAGCTCTATTTATTTCTATACCTTTCATACTTGCTTTATTTAAATAGTTTAGCACTGCTGATTTAACTCCACTAAATGAAAAGTCTAATGTATCATCTTGAAATTTTGCTCTTGGGAATTCTATTGCATTTTCATTACCTTCTTTTGCTAGTTTATCAATCTTAGGACCTCCTGGATATCCAAGATCTAATGCTCTAGCGACCTTATCATATGCTTCTCCTGCTGCATCATCTCTTGTTTGCCCAATAACTTCAAAGTCTCTATAACCTTTTACGTGTACTATAAATGTATGTCCTCCTGAAACCACCAATGATACAAATGGTGGTTTTAAATCCTTATGTTCAATAAAATTTGCACTAATATGTCCTTGAATATGGTTAACTCCAATTAATGGTTTTTGAGCTCCTAATGCTAATCCTTTTGCATACTGAAGCCCAACTAAAAGTGCTCCAACAAGTCCTGGTCCATATGTAACGCCTATAGCATCAATGTCACTTAAAGATACTTCTGCCTCTTCAAGAGCAGCTTTCACAACACTATCTACTACTTCAATGTGCATTCTTGATGCAACCTCCGGTACTACTCCACCAAACTTTTTATGAGTTTCTATTTGTGACGCAATAACATTTGAAAGAACTTCTCTTCCATCTACAACAACTGCAGCTGCAGTTTCATCACAGCTCGATTCTATTGCCAAAATTGTTTTTTTGCTCATGTTTAATACCTCTTTTTATTATAAATAATCTAAACACTATCTAAGTATAATATCTTTTCTCACTAAAATCTATTTTATCCTATAATAAACGTAGACTTCTATGCTATTCTACATTGTTTAATATATTCTTAATATTTAAGTAATTAATAAATGAATATTATTCTTACATTACCAAAATATTATACTTTATATACATAATATTATCAAAGTTGAATTTTTTTAACCTATAAAATACTAGATGATAAAATAACTTACTATCTCTCTTAAACCATTTATCTTCATATACATCAAAAATTACATAATCCTAAGTTCAAAGTTAGATATCTTTATTGTGTAAAAAAAATATATGCTGTATATTTAAAATAATAACTAAATTTTTACTAAAGGGGAATACAAATGGTTAATTATGCTAAGGTGGTTATTAAAGGCTCGCCTATTACAAAATCAAATTTTAAATTACACAATGCAGACGGACGTGCTATTTTACCTCATAGCTCTGGAAAATACCACGATAGATATGCCCTATATGAACAGGAAATAGCCTTATTAGCAAGAAGTCAAAATCCTGATATTATTTTTTCTGAAAGTTTAATAGCTATTTTGAAAGTATACTATAAAAGTGATAAAAGGCATCCAGATACAATTAACATTACTAAAAGTATCTTTGATGGTATAGAAAAAAGCGGATTAATTGTAAATGATGCTCAAATAACAAAAATTTTCACTGAAGAATATTATGATAAAGAAAATCCCAGATTCGAATTAGAGCTTTTTGCTGAGAGCGAATATGATTTTAGTTATACTATTTCAAAAAAAGTCGTTCCTACTGAACCTAAATTATATTCACCAATTAAAAAAAACATATTAAATAGTAAGTCTAGCACTAATTCTTCAGCTGACGATGCTAGAACTAAAAATAATTCTAATATTAATGATAAACTTCTTAACACACCTGAAAAAAGCAATATATGTTCATTTTGTAAAGAAGCTATTCTCTCAAATGACTATGTAAAAGCTGACAATGGGAAAACCCTAATATGTAAAAAATGCTTTAATAAATTATTTTAGGCATGTTTATTAAGTTACATGAAAGGAAATTTGTTTATGAACGATAAATTTGATGTTATTTTCTTTGGAGATAGTCTTACTTTTGGGTATGGAGTAGATAAAAAAGATTCCTGGGTATATAAACTTATAAAAGAACATTCCCTTTCTTCATTAAATAAAGCCTGCAATGGTGACACTACTATAGGAATGCTTACCCGTTACTACACTGATGTAATAACTTATAATCCATCAAATATTTTTATAATGGGGGGCACAAATGATCTACTCCTTGGCAAATCAGTAGTTTCAATAATTGATAATATAAAAATAATGATTAATGATGCTATAAATATTAATTCAAAAGTAATTATAGGTATCCCACCTAAAATTATAGTTGAAATGGCCAATATGTGTTTTTCACCATCTAGTTTTTATGACTACGCAGAAAATGAGCTCTTAAACTTAAAAAAAGAACTAATTAAATTATGCTCTGATTATCAAATACCTTATATTAATTTCTACGATTTAACCGTGGATAAAAATGATATTTATTTAGATGGAATTCACTTATCAGCTCTTGGCCATGAACTTATGTATAAAGAAGCTCTCGACTATTTTTAAATTATGCAGTACCATAATACAACATTATTAGTATATATATCTCTTTATATATTGTGCAGTTTTTACCCCACATTCAATTCCATCAGTTTCTTCCATATGCAAGGCGTTTTCTCCATATATTATATTTCCGCATGCAAAAAATCCATCTATAGATGTCTGAAAATCTACTACTTCAGGTCCTAATAACTTTTTATCAATATTCATATTTAATTTTTTGAGTATTACGACTTCTGGTAAGAAACCAACCGATAATAATAAAGAATCACAGTTTCTTTCTTCTACTATTAGGTCATTTAAATGTAAAATTTTTAATCTTTCGATTCTAGTTTCACCCTCAATCTCAGTAACTCTTGAATTTTCTATTATAGGAATATCAAATCCATCAATAATTTCATGTATTTCTTCATCAGCTATTTCTTTAAAACTTTTTTCAATTACTATACCTTCTATATTTCCGCCCTCTATAATCAGTCTTCTAGCAACTATAAAGCCCCATTTATCTTTTGCTATAATTATAGTGTTCCTTCCTGGTAAATATCCATCTAAATTGATTATTCTATGAGCTTCTCCAACTGTAAATATTCCTGTAAGCCCATTTGTAGGAATGACGACATTTCCTGAGTATTTTTCTTTTGCTCCCATAGCAAATATTATGGCTCCGGCGGTTATGTCTTTAACACCCTCTTTAGAATTCACATATGTAATAACCTTTTCCTTTGTAACATCTAATACAGTGGTATTTAGTATTACTTCTATACAATGTTCATTTAATTGCTTCTCTATAAAATCAACATATTCTGGTCCTGTTATTGGTTCATCTAAAAATTTTTTCCCAAATCCATTATGGATACATTGATTAATTAATCCTCCAACACTGGCTTCCCTTTCTATGATTAATATCTTTTTTACGCCTTCTCTTGCTGCACCAATTGCAGCTGTCATTCCAGATATCCCTGCTCCAATAATAATCAAATCATAATCTGGCATTATAGCACCCCCACTATTATTCACTATAGTCTTATTAATTTTTTAGCTTTCTTCATAGTAACAACCATATCATATATATTTACTATTTCTCCAAAATCAATATTTTCTTTTAACTTATAATATTCTAAGGAGCTATCATTTATTAAGATTGCTACACCTTTCTTATATAACATTTTTAACTGTTCTGATGTAT
Organism: Bacillota bacterium; assembly: GCA_023435985.1. GTDB lineage: Bacteria > Bacillota > Clostridia > Clostridiales > Clostridiaceae > Clostridium. The sequence continues at coordinate 13,317 of JAEZKY010000208.1, forward strand.
AATTATCATCAAATAATTTTACTCCAGAATTCAAAAATAAGATTGACTTTGGAAGCTCATCATATTCATTTAATGCTTCAAAATATTCCTGCATTAAAAGATTTCCTATTTTTTCATCTCCAATTCCAAGTTTATCACTTGTTACTAATATTGAAAATATATTCTCTTCCTCTTCAGCTTCTAAACATCCTCTCTTTTCTACTTTTATTTCAAATCTATTTTCCTCATTTTCTGTATCTATCCTATATCCCTTATGGATAGCATATCTCATAACATTAGAGCGTTCAAGTTCGCTATCCACTCTTATAATTGCTTCTCCTTCACCAATTGAATTAAAATATTTCTTAATTTCCCTTATTATTTTTAAGTAAGAAAGTCCTCTACAATCTATTTCTTTCATATCATTAGCCCCTTTATAATATTTTTGCGAATAATTTACTAAATTTTTAATATTTCTATATAATTTACTATACCATTATTATATAAATTTTTCTGCACTAATAGTATAACATGCAAATTATATTTATTTTATATAAAAAAATATTTAATTTCCCTTTAATTACTTATATATCATTAATTTTATATTTGTTTAATTTATAAAATTATGTATACTATAATATAGTGAATGTTGAATTGAGGTGAAATAATGAGTTCTTTTAACTCTAAAATTAGCGAATTTATAAAAAATAAATTAACAAAAGATACAATTATTAGATTAATATTTTTTCTACTTCCTGTAATTTCAATAGTATTAAAAGGTATACTATTTCAAGGTTTTGTTACTAATAAAGATCCTTATACTTTTGATTTTTCTGCTGGATATAATTCTGCTGATCCATGCTTAAATTATTATATAGCTTTTGCTTTAGTATTTTTAAGTTTCTCTCTTTTATTTAAAGGGAGAGGGCGAATAATATATACCTTTGTAATAGATTTCGTTTTAACATTATTAATATTAATTGATCTTTGGTATTTCCGTGGTTTTTTAACTGTACCTTCTGCATTAATATTGACGCAAACTGCTAATTTAGATAATATGTCTGGAAGTATATTATCATTTTTAAGCAAATCTGATATTATATTCTTAGTTGATTTTGTAGTCTTAGCTATATATGCATTCATAGCTAGAAAATCTTTTACTAAGAAACATGGACGAGCTATTATAGCTTCTCTATGTACTCTTATTTTATCAATATTATTTATAATTTATGTCCCTTTTAGTATAAATGTATTAAATAATAAAGATGTACATAATGCGTATCTTTTTGACAATTATGATAAATCAAATACTGCCAGATATTTTTCTCCTATAGGATATCATATAATTGATTGTTACACTGTTTATCGTGATTCTAAACCATATAAACTAACTGATCAGGATAAAACAGATATTAATAAATTATATGAAATAAAAAAAGAGGACTTGCCTAATAATGAATACTTTGGCAAAGCTAAAGGTAAAAATTTGATCTATATTCAAGTTGAATCCTTAGAGGATTTTGTTATAGGTAAATCAATTAACGGTAAAGAAATTACTCCTAATTTAAATAAGTTAGCACAAAATTCTTTGTATTTCCCTAATACTTTTGAACAAGTTAATGAAGGGACAAGCTCAGATGCTGATTTAATGGTTAATACTTCTATGTTACCATTAAGACAAGGAAGTACTTTCTTTAGATATCCAAATACCAATTATAATTCTATGCCAAATATACTAGAAGGCGAAGGTTATAATACCTATGCAATTCATCCAGATAAAGGCTCTTTCTGGAACTATAAAAATGGATTACTTGGTATTGGTTTTGACAATTTTTCTGATTATTATTCTTTCAATGTCGATGAAGAAATAGGCCTTGGCATCAGTGATAAAAGATACTTTGAACAAGTTGTTCCTATGCTAAAAAATCAGAAGCAGCCATTTTATACTGAAACTGTAACTTTAACTAGTCATGGTCCTTTTGATCTTCCTGCAAAGTATAGGGAACTTGGACTTGACCCTGAATTAAATGATAGTAAAATGGGCGGTTATTTTGAAAGCATTCATTATACTGATAAACAAATAGGTAATTTCCTTGATGCATTAGACAAGGAAGGACTTCTTCAAAATAGTATAATTGCAATAATGGGTGATCATACAGGAATACATAAATATTATGATGACAGCATTGGTCAATTATCACATAAAGAAGATTGGTTCATGAATACCGGCAACCCTACTGTTCCATTTTTAATTTATGATCCATCTAATAAAGAAGGAAAAACATTTGATAAATTATATAATGGTCAGATAGATGTAATGCCAACTCTTCTTTACTATCTTGGAGTTGATAAATCTAAATATGAGGATACTGCTTTAGGTAAAAACTTATTAAATACTCAAAAATCTTTTGCAGTACTAACTAATGGTACACTTAAAGGCGGAGAAAACCTTACTGATGATGAAAAGGAACTTTATAAGAAATCATTAGATCTTTCAGACAAGATGATACGTGCAAATTATAGACATGATTCAAATTAAGTATAGACAAACAAATTTTATGTGCTAAAACTATTAAAATAAAAAAGTGATATATTGTTACTATAAATCATAGAAACAATATATCACTTTTCTATTCTTAAAAATTTTACCGCAATAGAGGTATGCTGCCAGTTAATTTGTTCATAGTTTATTTTCTGCTTCACTTAGTCTCATATATCTCTCTCCTTTTTAACCTCTTTATAAAAAAAGTTATATATTTAAATGGACTCCTAAAACCATTCTGTGATATATATAATCCTGATATTATAAAAGCAGCTCCAAATAAAACTACATAAGTTATTGATTCTTTTAATACTATTACTGATGTTACTGTTGTTATAAGCGGAACTATATAAATATAATTACTTGCTTTAACTGCACCTATAAAACTCACACCAATATTCCAAGTAATAAAACATAAAGCTGAAGCTACTAAACTTAGAAATAGTATATTAAGCAAAATACTAGGCATAATTAATCTTTCTATAGATAAATTAACATTCAGAATAAGCATTAATGGTATCATAAATATTACTCCATAAAAAAAGATTTTCCGTGTTATATAAATATAATTATATTTATATTTGTTATTAAGTCTTTTTAGTATTATAGAGTAAACTGACCATGTAGATGATGCTAATATCGCCAAGAAATCTCCAAATGGATTTAACTTCAAAATGAAGCTTCCATTAAATATAACCAAAAATACACCTATTATAGCTATGATAAATCCATATAATAAGTTTTTTGAAAAGGTCTCATGTTCTATAAAAAACTTGCTTAATATAGCTGTTAATATAGGTGCCACAGCACTAAATAGCCCTACATTTGATGCTAACGTATATTTTAGGGCCACATTTTCAATCAAATAATATAATGTAACACCTGTAATCCCAGCACTTGCGAAAATTAATTCCTCTTTAATGCTATTAATTTTTTTAAATCGAGGATAAACTAACATCAAAGTAAAATAAGCAATTAAAAATCTATAGAACAATATTTCCATTGGCTGAAGTTTCCCTAAAAGTACTTTTGTTGAAATATAAGTTGTTCCCCAAATAATCATTGTTAATAAAGTCATCAAATTGCCCACTATATATTTATTTTTCATTTAACGCCCTCTCATCTTTACCTATAAATATTTTCATATATTGCTTTGGAGTAAGTCCTATAAATTTCTTAAAGAAATTAGTAAAATGGCTTTGATCTGTGAAACCAGTCTTAAGTGCCACTTCTAAAGGAAAAATTCCTTGTTCTAAAAGCTTTTTTGCTTCATTTATACGTATTGCTTCAAGATAACTATATGGCGATATTCCCATTTGTCTTGTAAAAGATCTTAGCAAATGATACTTACTTATTCCTGTTAAATCACTCAAATCATTTAATGTAATATTCTTTGCATAATTACTTTTTAAAAATTCACATACACTATTAACTTCTGCATTAACATCTTGATCGTTAACTGATAAATCTCCATTTGAATATTCAGTTATTAACTGCTCCATTATAAAGAAAAATATTTCTTCTTTTTTAAAGTCTTTTTCTTCCTGCATTATCATACGATGTAGTTCACGTACTGAAAGCGCCAGCTCATTGCTAAATAATACATTTTCTGTGAAGTAAGGTATATAGTCTTTGTTCGTTATTTCAAATACTATCTTTTTCATTACATCTGGTTGAATATTTATACAACGATAATCTAATGTTTTATTATCTATTTGCTCACAGGTATGATTATCATTAGGATTAAATATAGTCAAATCACCCGGTCCAATATTATATGATTTATTTTTGCATAACAAGTAACGCTGCCCATTTTCAATAAAACCAATTACATAATAATCGTGAAAATGATTTGGGAACTTTTGAGCAATTCCCATAAAACTATATGCTTCCACATTTAAATCTGCATCAAAATAAACACTTCTAACTTCCTTTTGCATTTAGAGCCTCCTTCTTCTAACCTAAATGAAATCAAAATAATCATAGGATCAAAATCTATTTCCTCTACTATACTATAAGGATAACATTATTAAATTAATATTTCTTGTATGATATTGCTTGAACTTTTATTAAAAAATTATCCACAGATTTTACTTTATTATAAAGAATAAAAAAATCAGGCAGCCCAAAAAGACTCCCTGATTATTTATATTATTTTCTTCTTAGCTTCATTTATTTAAGCTTATAAAATTACTCCTTATTTTTTCTTATCTTTTTCAATTCCTCTTTAAGTCTCTCAAGAGAATATTGATACTTCAACGACTTAATGTTAGGAAATGCTTTAAAAATACGCTTATTACTTGATTTATTTTTCATTATTATTTTTTCAAGATTAATCTTTAATTTATTTATCTGTTCCTTTGCAAAAACAATTTTATCATTTTGTTGATCTATTAATCCATCAAATTTATTAATATTGTGCTGTAATATTCCTTTATATATTTCACTTTTTTCTTTAATTTCTTCTAACAATATATACATTTCTTTTAGCTTTCCGCTCAATTGTAAGACTTTATACACCGTAGTTACTGTATCTATTAAGAAATATAAACTTGAGATACTGAATATCCATAGAATAATATCTACTGACATCTTTCTTATAAACTCTGACAATAATGGGTGTATAAATTCAACTAAAATCAATGCTAAAATACCAAATAATATAGAATTTAATAAGCATACTCTTCCTTTTATATTAAATCTGCAGTTTGAATAATCCCACCATTTAAGATTAAAAACTGTTTCAAGTAAAAGACCTGTGATATATTCCAATATACTAGCACAAGCCATTGCACTTAAATACAGGATTGTAATATTATTTGAAATTGGGGTTAATATTATAATCACTGTAAGTGCACCAAATCCATAAACCGGGCAGAATGGTCCCTTTAAAAAACCTCTATTAATATATTGCTTATCAACTATAAGACAATAAAGAGTCTCGCAAATCCATCCCCCAAAGCTATAGATCAGGAAATAAATAAAATAAATATATATTATATTCATAGCCCCATAACCGCCCTTAATATCTCTCTATAAAGAATACTTGACCCTACTATTTGCCTGCTACAGAAAGTTCTTTTACAACTACAGCTGGACAACCAATGCTGCTCATTGGAAACTTCAAGTCACTTCCTACTGCTTCTATATCCTTTAGTAATGTGAAAAAATTACCAGCAACTGTGATTTGCTCCACCGGAAAGCTCTTCTTTCCATTTTCAATCATAAACCCTTTTGCTGCTAAGGAAAAATCTCCTGTCACTGCACTAGCTCCTGAGTGAAGTCCAGCAAAATCTGTTATTATTACACCTTCTTTAACTTCACTGCAAAGCTCCTCAAAAGATTTTTCTCCAGGCTTTATATAAAAGTTTGTTGGACTTACCCCAACTATTGAAGCATATGAGTTTTTAAAACCATTACCTGTAGATTTAGTTCCAGCTTTATATGCTGTTTTTAAATTATATAATAATGTATTTAATCTTCCATTAGTTATTATTTCTTTCTTATAAGTTGCAACACCTTCATCATCAAAGGAAGTAGTTCCAAGCCCATCTTCTAAATGAGGATCATCAATTAAGGTTACTACATCCGAAGCTATAATTTCTCCTTCCTTGCCTTTTAACAAAGATAATCCTTTTTGTACTTGCTCTGAATTAAAAATTCCTGCAAAAGTTCCAAGCAATGATACCATAGACTCATTATTTATAATAATCCTATATTTACCTGATGAAATACTTCTTCCTCCGATTTTAGAAAGCGCTTCTTCTAGTCCTTGTTTAGCTAGTTCTGATGGCTTAATATCTTCTGCTTTCTTTGCCATTACATATCCAGTTCCATCATATTTCTCATTATCCGCTTCCACTATAGGTACTACATAAGCACTTAAACTATTTCTTTCACTTTTTAAATTGAGACCTTTTGAATTTATTATTCCATAGGTTGCTTTACCATAACCAATTCCACACCCTTGAAAGCTTACCACCTTATCACATTGTTTCTTACACTCTTTTTCCATATCTAAAGCAAGAGCTATAAGCTCATCTGGCTTTACATCATCTAGTTCTTTTTTATAACAATCTATCTCTTTATATTCTTTATCTCCCTCATATATAAACTGTACATCATCATTTTCTATAGCCAAAGCTGCCTCTTTTGCATTTGTTATAAGGGTATCTACTGCTTCTTCATCTATAATTTCTGTATAAGAGTAACCCATCTTATTGTTTATCTTACCTCTAAAGGACAATCCAAAGGCGTTATTTAATTTATACTTCTCGACTTCACCTTCATAAACATTTAAGCTTAAGCTTTCAGAATCAGAATAATATATTTCACATTCTTCAAATCCTGAACTTTTAGCTTTTTTAAATAATTCTTCTTTAAATAAGTTAAAATTCATACTTATCTACCTCCAACAGTCATTTTCTTCACTCTAATCATAGGCTGACCTACATTGGTAGGAATACTTCCAGATGATGATCCACACATTCCTTGCGCTACATCTAAGTTATCTCCAACCATATCAATATCCATAAGCACTTGGCTTCCTTTGCCTATAAGGCTTGCCCCTCTTACTGGCTCTTGAATCTTACCTCCATTAACCAAATATCCTTCTTGAACAGCAAAATTAAATTCACCTGTTACAGGATTAACGGATCCTCCACCTAACTTTTTAGCATATAAACCATCTTCTATTGATTTTATAATATCATCTGGATTATCCTTTCCTGCTTCTATATAAGTATTAGTCATTCTTGAAGTTGGCTGAAACTTATAACTTTGTCTTCGAGAGCTTCCTGTTGCCTCCATCTTCATACGTCTTCCATTTAACTTATCAATCATGTAGCCCTTTAATATACCATTTTCAATCAAGACATTCTTTTTAGTATCATTTCCTTCATCATCTATGTTAAGAGATCCCCATGCATTTGGCACTGTACCATCATCAATTGCTGTTACCTTAGTTGATGCAATTTGTTCTCCCAGCTTATTTGCAAAAACTGAATTTCCTTTAGCTACAGCACTTGCTTCTAAAGAGTGTCCACATGCTTCATGAAATATAACTCCACCAAACCCATTGTCTATTGCTACAGTCATGTTACCAGCTGGACAATTTCGTGCATTAAGCATAGTATGAGCCACCCTAGCTGCTTCTTTTCCATGATATTCTGGATCTATTGTATCAAACATTTCAATTCCCATGTGTCTTCCTGGTCCTTCAAATCCAGTTTGATTTTCGTTTCCTTTTGATGCAATTGCACTTACACCAAGTCTTGTTCTTATTCTCATATCTTGAACATATAATCCTTCAGTATTTGCAATTAAAATATTCTGTTCTTTGTCAGAGTAACTCGCAATAACTTGTGAAATATCATTATTAAAATTCTTCGCACCATTATAAGCACTTTTTAAAATTGCTATCTTTCTATCATACGCTACACTTCTAGGATAATAAATTATCGAATGTATTGTTTCAATTTTCTTATCATTTAAAACAATCGTATTTATATCATTTTGCCTAGCATCACCTAATGCTAACGCAGCTCTATATGCAGTGTCTAAAAGGCTGCTTAGACTATTATTATTTGTATACGCATATACACTGTTTAATCCTTTAAAAATTCTAATTCCTATACCGTAAATTCTACCTCCTATAGCATCATCTACTTTACCATCAATTAATGATATAGAATTATTAATTGAATTTTCTTCAAAAATTTCAGCAAAATCTCCTCCAGTTACTAAGCATTTTGCTAACACTTCACCTACAACACTTTTTGATAACATTTTACTCCTCCTTTTATCTCTAAATATAAAGCAAAAAACTATATATCATTACTTTTTTTAATTAATACATTTAGATATAAGTATAATATCAATTGAATTACATTACCAGCCTTCCACTAATTATCTATCTTTCACTTAGTCATAAAAATAATATATTAAATGTATCTATATCTATATCTATATTCTATACTAAATCTCAAAAGTTTATTATATAAAACTTACCAATTATAAAAAATAGACTATGTTATCTTCAATCATTATACTACTAACAGCAATTTAGCTTCTTTAATATTATCATAAATGAAAATAACATAGCCATATTTAATTATTTTAAAATCTTAAATTCATATCCTTGTGATTTTAAATATTCTATTATTCCTGGCAAAGCTTTTGCCGTTTCTTCTTTCCCATAAGTATCATGCATTAATATTATCGCTTTTTCTCTTTTACCTACAGTTTCTTTAACTTGCTCTGTTAATTGCTGTGCATTTTTATGAGCTCCTTCTGCATCTTTTGATAGTGCATTCCAATCAACTTGATGCCAATCCTTATCATGTAATGCATTGTCCATAGCTTCTGCCCCTTGAGGATCTTTCTTATCCCATGTCATTTGACCACCTGGAAATCTAAAGGCCCTCGTTGAAAAATTCTGTCCTAAAACGTTTTTTAAAGATTGATTGGTTTTATTAAAGTCAGCCATACAGTTATCTAAATTTATCTTTCCATTAGGATATAAATAATTATAATTATGTGAATAAGTATGATTCCCTATAGCATTACCTTCTGCTACTTCTCTTCTAAGCAAATCTTTATTAGCGTCACTAGCATCCAATTCCTTACCAACTATAAAAAAAGTCGCATGCACATTTTCAGCTTTAAGAATATCTAATATTTTTGGGGTTACAGTTTCCGATGGACCATCATCAAAAGTTAAATACACGACTTTTTTTCCATCCGCTCCATCTGGCTTTTGACCTTTCATTTGTTGTGCTAAGTATTTCTCCACAAATGCAACATCTTCTACTTCTGAATTACTTTCTGTCGTAGATGAAATATTACTTGCCATTTCAGTTTGAGTGTCTTTACTATTTGAATCTAAATTTGTATCCAGATCAGTATCTAGCGCTTGTACCGTTTGCTTACTCGTTGAGAATTTTATTGCCATTACTGCGCTTCCCACAACAACAAGTATAGCAGCTAGAATGAATAATATGGTAATCCTCGCTTTTCTAGTATTTTTAATTTTATTATTTTTTTGTCTATCACCATTCCTCATCTCTTAATCCCTCTTATATTTCTTTATAATCTTTATTATATTTACATTGCAAATTGAATTTAAGCATATTTAATTTACATCTTTATTCTAACAAAATAATGTTTTATAATTGTGGATTAATTATAAGTTAGTTGTAAAATTTACTGATACTTAAAATATTCCTTACACTTATATAGTATAAGTTTTAAAGTAATTTTATACAATAAAAAAAAGCCGATTTCTCGACTTTAAAATTTTCCTTTTTAATAAAAAAATGGCTCCGCGAAGAGGACTCGAACCTCCAACCTATCGGTTAACAGCCGAGTGCTCCACCATTGAGCTATCGCGGAACGTCATCTTTGAAAGAATACTATTCTTTCAAAATTGCATATAATTTTTAATGTATATTACAACTTGATTTATATTGGTCAAGCCCTCGACCTATTAGTATCAGTCAGCTAAATATGTTACCATACTTACACCTCTGACCTATCAACCTTGTAGTCTTCAAGGGGTCTTACTAGCT